>NZ_JANMZH010000774.1:0-3443 GCF_031383065.1 Microcoleus sp. OTE_8_concoct_300
AACCCATTTTTTGATAAAATTCGTAGGGATGACCGCGCAAATTTCTAATTTTGGCGATGTGTTCCCAAACGTTAGGATAAAGATTGATGCCTGAAAGAGTGGTTTGATTGTCTTCGTCGTCGGTACCTACCCACAGCACGATCCCTCCCCGGTTTTTAGCTTCTGCTGCTAAATCAGCTACGAGCGATCGACCAATTCCTTGTCTGCGAAATTCTGTTCCCACTACCAGCGGGTGCAGTTCCCAAACATTACCGTCATACTGTTTAATCCCGCCAATCCATCCCAAAACTTGATTGCTGTCGCCGACAGCAATTCGACTGATGCGATCGGCTCCGAAAGATTCTTGCACTTCTTGCAAAGCTGATTTTATATCGGGCCAAGCATCGGGCCAATGCTCTTTAAAACCTTCAACTATTAATCTAGCTACCTGTTGAATTTTTGGCTGGTCAACCGCACGCAAATCTGTAATTTGTACGTTCATGATTTTACATACTAAATCAAGGATTACGGACTAATACGCTCACAAACGGGATTTTATAACCGGGGTAAACGGCAAAAACGAAGTCAGGACTCACGAGGGCAACATTCGCTACAGCTTGCCCGCCAGCTTTCATATTTCAGTTTAGGCTAATTTTGCCATAAAATCGGATTTTGCGATCGGGTAAGGGCGATCGATCTTCTGCAGGGATAATTTGCGATCGCTAGTTTGCTAGATTTGAGGCGATCGGCTAATCCTGAAAATGCTATAATTATTAACAAGTTGTGCTTAGGGAGACTAAGGAAAATGCTGATCGCACCATTTGAAGAAAAAATGTGGGAGAGTTCGCCCACCAAAACTCGCACTAAAATATCCGATAGTGAAATCAACCATAAGTACGAGTTAAGAGAGAATAGAATTCTTACTGAAATCAACCGTGAAAAGCTTCCGAGTTTTGTCCAGGCCTTAAAGAATCCTGGTTATATGAAAATGCGACCATTTTACCAAAGAAGGGCGCGTTGGACTACCAAAATGCAATCCAAACTCATCGAATCATTTCTCATCAATATTCCTGTTCCATCAATAATTTTATACGAAAAAGATTACAATTCCTATGAGGTGATGGATGGTCAACAGAGAATTACTGCGATTCAGGATTTTTATGAAAACAAGCTTACATTAACAGGGCTTGAATTTTGGTCTGAATTAAATGGACGTACCTACAATCAACTTCCTCAAAAAATTAGAGCCGGTATCGACCGTCGTTCTATATCATCGACAGTAATTATTGCAGAATCAACCTCCAATCCTGAAGAGGCTCTATTCTTAAAACAAAAAACCTTCGAGCGTCTTAACACTGGAGGCGTAGATTTAAGTCAACAGGAAGTGCGAAACTGTTTGTATTATGGAAAGTTCAATGAACTGTTGCTAAAATTATCGCGCTATCCCATATTTGCAGAAGCTTGGGGAATTCCGACAGAGGATAACAGCGCCGAATTGGAGAAAAATACCCTTTATAAAAAAATGGAAGATGCTGAGTTAGTGCTGCGTTTTTTTGCTCTCAGAAATGTTGATAAATTCCAACGGGGAATGGAAGGTTTTTTAGATTTGTACATGATGAGAAGTTTAAATTTCGATGAGCAAGATATCAATCACTTGGAATTTATTTTCCTCAAAACTATCAGCATAGCTCACCTAATTTACGGAGAGCATTTATTCAAACCATTTGACCAGAAAACTCAAACTTGGTCTAAAAAGAGTTATAAAGCATATTATGATGCAATTATGGTTGGTTTGAGCAGGTACTTGCCCGATGAAACAAAAATAATCGCTATAAAAGATCGAATTATTGAAGAGACAAAGAACCTCTTTAAAAAACCTGAATCTACTCTTCTCACAGGAGGTGGAAAAACCAAGGCAGAGATTCAGGCTCGAATCAGGATATTTGACGAAATGCTTTTGCAAGTTATCGGAGAGTAACTTGCGATGTTTGATGAGCTTCTCGAGACAGTCTGTCTTAAAATTTCCACTGTCCGTTCGATGATAAAGATTAACGATCGACTTAGAAAAATCGTATTTCAAGACAGTTTAGATATCAAACAGTTGAAAGAAAATCCTGAATTTGCCGCATTAATAGAAGTAATCTCTAGCAAACCAGAATGGCGAATTTACGATCGCTGTGCCGTAGTAACCCGATTGTATGCTATTTACGAGCGCTTCGTTGAGGATTTAATTTCGGATTGGCTGCGACTCATGCCAGATTTGGTTCCACGTTATTCAGACTTGGGAGAAAAAATCCAAAATACCCATCGAGAGGGTATAGGGCGTTTATTGATTCACCTCAAACAAAATAGGTTTAAACACCTTTCAGTTGAGAAAGTAGTGCAAGGATTATCCTGTGGAATTACTGACACTGGAAAATACGAGTTACTTCCTGATGCTTTTTTATTGCACGAGCAAAATTTACGGAATGACGTGCTAGAAACAGTGTTTAAAAATGCTGGAATTGATGAGGCATGGAAATGGGTAATTAACCACAAAGAAATTAAATATTTTGTAGAGGAAGTTCGCGGCAGTAAAAATACAGCAGAAGGAGAACTCAAACAACTGGTTGACTATCGGAATGAAGCAGCACACGGCTCTACAGATGAGATTTTGGGAACTCAAGAACTGTTGGACTTAGCTGATTTTGTTGAGGCTTTATGTAAATCCCTTGCCGATTTAGTCACCTACAATATAATTTTACTCCAGAGAGATCGAGGGCTGGTAAGGGAGATTGGAAAAATTACTGAGTGGCTCCCAAAGTCGCAAGCAGGCGTAGCCAAAGTTCAGGAAGTTACTTTAACTGTAGGAGAACGTGTTTTTCTAGTCTTAGTTAATAATAAATTGTCGTACTGCTACTCTCCTAAAATTGAGAGCATTGAGCTTAATGATATTTCCCACAATCATGTGGAAATAACCTCGGAGGAAGAAGTAGGGTTAAAGTTCGATCGGGATGCCAGAAAAGGATTGACTATTTATGTAACTAGCTCGTATCGAGTTGACTGAATATTGTTAAGCTCTACCGATTTCAACAATATTTTCACCATTTTGCAGCAACTCCAAAGCTTCAGGAAAAGCGCGGGTAAAAATGCGTTGCAAGTCTCTATTGGTAATATTCCCACAGGTTAACCACAGAATTTGTGGCGGGCTTCCTAAACGAATTACTAAATCGATAAAATCTCGATCTTTCGTGATAACAACAGTGCCATAACCGTTAGCGCGAGCTGCATTAAATATCTCAATATCCTGAGCGTCTGACAACCCAATATCCTGTAGAGTTACGGCACTCACACCAAATGTAATACTCAACCATTCTGCGAGACTAGGAGGAAGTTGAGCATTTAGCCAGAAAATCATACAGCAATCCTCGGAAAGTCAATTCGGAGTGCAGCAAACAGCAAGCAAGCTTGAATATCTTCAGGTT
>NZ_JANMZH010000775.1:0-3445 GCF_031383065.1 Microcoleus sp. OTE_8_concoct_300
AACCCATTTTTTGATAAAATTCGTAGGGATGACCGCGCAAATTTCTAATTTTGGCGATGTGTTCCCAAACGTTAGGATAAAGATTGATGCCTGAAAGAGTGGTTTGATTGTCTTCGTCGTCGGTACCTACCCACAGCACGAGCCCTCCCCGGTTTTTAGCTTCTGCTGCTAAATCAGCTACGAGCGATCGACCAATTCCTTGTCCGCGAAATTCTGTTCTCACTACCAGCGGGTGCAGTTCCCAAACATTACCGTCATACTGTTTAATCCCGCCAATCCATCCCAAAACTTGATTGCTGTCGGCGACAGCAATTCGACTGATGCGATCCGGTTCCAAAGATTCTTGCACTTCTTGCAAAGCAGAATTTAGATCGGGCCAAGCATGGGGCCAATGCTCTTTAAAACCTTCAACTATTAATCTAGCTACCTGTTGAATTTTTGGCTCGTCAACCGCACGCAAATCTGTAATTTGTACGTTCATGATTTTACATACTAAATCAAGGATTACGGACTAATACGCTCACAAACCGGATTTTATAACCGGGGTAAACGGCAAAAACGAAGTCAGGACTCACGAGGGCAACATTCGCTACAGCTTGCCCGCTAGTTTTCATATTTCAGTCTAGGCTAATTTTGCCATAAAATCGGATTTTGCGATCGGGTAAGGGCGATCGATCTTCTGCAGGGATAATTTGCGATCGCTAGTTTGCTAGATTTGAGTCGATCTGCTCATGCTGAAAATGCTATAATTATTAACAAGTTGTGCTTAGGGAGACTACGGAAATGCAGCTCGCACCATTTGAAGAAAAGATGTGGAATAGTTGGCCACCAAACACACCAGATCATCCCAGGTTCGATCGCGACACATACCAGCGCTACGACTTCAAAGAAACACCAATCGTTACCGAAATCAACCGTGAAAAGCTTCCCCGGTTTGTTGAATCCTTAAAACTTTCTAATTATATAGAAATGCGATCGTTCTACCAAAGAAGGGGTCGTTGGACTGCGACGATGAAATCCCGATTGATAGAGTCATTTATTCTCAATATTCCCGTACCTTCAATAATTCTGTACCAACAAGATTTCAAGCCTTATGAAGTCTTGGATGGTGAGCAGCGAATCTCCGCTATTCAAGAGTTTTATGAAAACAAACTCAAACTGACTGAGCTGGAAATTTTGCCTGAATTAAATGGAGACACCTACAACACACTTCCTCAAAAAATTAGGGCTAATATCGATCGACGCTCCATATCCTCAATAGCAATTCTTGCTGAATTAACCTCCAATCCTGAAGCAGACAAGTTCCTAAAACAGAAAACCTTTGAACGTCTAAATACTGGAATATTAAAGTTAAGCAAACAGGAAATGAGAAACATTTTGTATGGTGGAAAGTTCAATGAACTGTTGCTAGAACTAGCGCGCTATCCCAGATTTGCTGAAGCTTGGGGAATTCCGACAGACAATAACAGCCGAGACTTAGAGAAGAACAATATTTATGAAAAAATGGAAGATGCTGAATTAGTTTTGCGTTTTTTTGCCCTAAGGAATATAGAACATTATCAAATGGAAATGCCAGAGTTTTTAGATTTGTATATGATGAAAAGTTTAAATTTTTCCATTCACGATATTAATTTTTTGGAAGATACTTTTATAGAAACTATTTCATTAGCCTATCGAGTTTACGGACAGCATTTATTTAAACCATTCGATCCTCAATCTCAAACTTGGTCTGAACAATCCAATCGATTCTATTATGATGTGACTATGCTTGGTTTTAACAAGCATTTACTTGATGCCTATCAATTAATGTCTGGAAGAGATCGCGTTATTGAAGCAACAAAAAACCTCTTTAACCAACCGGAAGCTCGTTTTTTGACAGGAGGTGGAACAAGTAAAGCAGAGATTCAGGAGCGGCTCGGAATATTTGACGAAATGCTTTCGCAAGTTATCGGAGAATAACTTGCGATGTTTGAGGAGCTGATCGAGAAAGCTAGTGTCAAAATTTCAACTGTTCGTGCGATAATCAAGACTAACCATCGACTTAGAAGAATCGTATTTCGAGACAGTTTAAATAAACAGAAGTTGGCAGAAAATCCTGAATTTGCCGCATTAATAGAGATAATACCTAGCGAACGCGAGTGGGAAATTTACGATCGCTCTGCTGTTGTAACCCGATTGTACGCTATTTACGAGCGCTTCGTTGAGGATTTAATTTCGGATTGGCTGCGACGGATGCCCGATTTGGTTCCACGTTATTCAGACTTGGGAGAAAAAATCCAAAATACCCATCGAGAGGGTATAGGGCGTTTATTGATTGACATCAAAAAGAATAGGTTTCAACACCTTTCAGTTGAGAAAGTAGTGCAAGGATTATCCTGTGGAATTACTGACACTGGAAAATACGAGCTACTTCCTGATGCTTTCTTATTGCACGAGCAAAATTTACGGAAGGAAGCGCTAGAAACAGTTTTGAAAAATGCTGGGATTGATGAGGCGTGGAAATGGGTAATTAACCACAAAGAAATTAAATATTTTGTAGAGGAAGTTCGCGGCAGTCAAAACACGGCTGAAGGAGAACTCAAACAACTGGTTGACTATCGAAATAAAGCAGCACACGGCTCTACAGATGAGATTTTGGGTACTCAAGAACTGTTGGACTTAGGTGATTTTGTTGAGGCTTTATGTAAATCCCTCGCTGATTTAGTCACATACAATATAATTTTACGCCAGATCGATCGAGGGCTGGTAAGGGAGATTGGAAAAATTACTGAGTGGTTCAAAAAGCCGCAAGCAGGGGTAGCCAAAGTTAAAGAAGTTACATTAACTTTAGGAGAACGTGTTTTTCTAGGGTTATTTAATGATGAATTGTCATACTGCTACTGTGCTAAAATTGAGAGTATTCAGCTTAATGGTATTTCCCACAATCATGTGGAAATAACCTCGGAGGCAGAAGTAGGGTTAAAGTTCGATCGCGATGCCAGAATTGGATTGACTATTTATGTAACTAGCTCGTATCGAGTTGACTGAATATTGTTAAGCTCTACCGATTTCAACAATATTTTCACCATTTTGCAGCAACTCCAAAGTTTCAGGAAAAGCGCGGGTAAAAATGCGTTGCAAGTCTCTATTGGTAATATTCCCACACGTTAACCACAGAATTTGTGGCGGGCTTCCTAAACGAATTACTAAATCGATAAAATCTCGATCTTTCGTGATAACAACAGTGCCATAACCGTTAGCGCGATCTGCATTAAATATCTCAATATCCTGAGCGTCTGACAACCCAATATCTTGTAGAGTTACTGCACTCACACCAAATGTAATACTCAACCATTCTGCGAGACTAGGAGGAAGTTGAGCATTTAGCCAGAAAATCATACAGCAATCCTCGGAAAGTCAATTCGGAGTGCAGCAAACAGCAAGCAAGCTTGAATATCTTCAGGTT
>NZ_JANMZH010000779.1:0-5204 GCF_031383065.1 Microcoleus sp. OTE_8_concoct_300
AATCTCCTTTCGGAGTAGAAGAGACGACCTGCCAGGTCGTCTGTACTTCGCCAATGTTTAATGAGCTTGTTAGGCCCAAAGCACTGTCGAGCGTGACCTTAGAACTGTTTAACCTTCAGCGACAGAGCAAGGAACTAGCTAGGCATTCCAGGGTGTCGTGACTCAATAAACGTAGTCAGTTAAGACGATGGCCCTAGGGGAACGGCTTGTTAGATTTCTCTTTCAAGCCTCATGCCGTCAGGGCTGAGGTTCCTGACTGGCTCTATGCGACAACCCCGCCAGTTTAGACACAACTGATTCAGATTTAACTGATTGAGACACAATTGAGACACAATTGAGACACAGTTGATATTAATTTGGCTGTGGAGCTACATGGAGGCGGAATTGAAAAAGTTAAGAGAAGGGCTAGATTTAATCATACAGCGTGTGTTTACCTTAATATTAGATGGAAGTAACAGAATCCCAGGATATTGGAGGTTGGACAGTATATTTACTCAATAAGGTTAATCGACAAGTTATAAAGTATTGATTAGTACAAAGGATCTAGTCGTGACGCATGATAGACCGCTAGCAGCCGTGTTCCGCCAAATCAGCGGCGGGGCGTTTCCACCCATTGTGGAAACCTTTGAACGGGGCAAGACAATTTTTTTCCCTGGAGACCCGGCTGAGCGCGTCTACGTTCTCATTAGAGGTGCTGTGAAGCTCTCCAGGGTGTACGAAGCAGGGGAAGAAATTACAGTCGCCCTCCTACGCGAAAATAGCGTATTTGGGGTGCTGTCTCTGATTACGGGACACCGCTCGGACAGGTTTTACCACGCGGTAGCCTTTACGCCGGTGGAATTGATCTCGCTGCCGATCGAACAAGTCGAGAAAGCGCTCAAGGAAGACCCGGAATTGTCGATGGTGATGCTGCGGGGACTGTCGTCTCGGATTTTGCAAACCGAGATGATGATCGAAACGCTGGCTCACCGAGATATGGGTTCGAGACTCGTCAGCTTTTTGCTGATTCTGTGCCGGGACTTTGGCGTACCCGGTACAGAGGGGATTACGATTGATTTGAAGCTGTCCCACCAGGCGATCGCCGAAGCGATCGGTTCGACGCGGGTAACGGTGACTCGTTTGCTCGGAGATCTCAGGCAAGAAACAATGATCTCGATCCACAAGAAAAAGATCACAGTCCACAACCCGGTGGCCTTAAGCCAGCAATTCACTTGATGCCGAGAAAGTATCGGATTTTGGATTTTGGATTTTAGATTCAATCCAAAATCCAAAATCCAAAATCTAAAATCGGAATGACTGCTGGATACATCCTGGTATTTGTAATTTTAGTGTTGGGGGGTGTGATCGCCACTGTCAGCGATCGCCTTGGGACGAAAGTCGGCAAGGCAAGGTTGAGTTTGTTCAAGCTTCGCCCCCGCGATACTGCTGTTGTTGTGACTGTTATGGCCGGCAGCATCTTGTCAGCACTGACTCTGGGCATTTTGTTTGCTACTAGCAAGCCACTGCGAACGGGAGTTTTTAGAATAGACGAGATTCAAAAAAGGCTCAACAACGCCCGCAGAGAAATCGACCAGGCCACTCAAGAAAAAAATCGAGTTGAAACTGAATTAGCTCAAGCCAGAGGCGCTCAAGCGCAAGCTAGAGCCAATTTAGAGCAAATTAATCAATCCCTCCAAGCTGCTAATGCCGAGCAAGCTCGGACGCAAACAAAATTAAACTCGCTGCGGGCCCAGCTTAACAGCGTGCAAGCAGCCAAGTCTAAAACTGAAGAGCAGTTAAGTCAGGTAGAAGCGGCTAAATCTCAGACAGAAGAACAGCTCAGCAGTGTGGAAGCGGCTAAATCCCGCACCGAAGCACAATTGAAACTGGTTGAAACGGCCCGATCGACTACAAAAGCTCAGCTCGATCGCACCGAGAACCAATTGAAAACAGTTTCTGCTCAAAAAACGACTTTAGGATCGGAAATCGCCCAACTGCAAGAGGAACGCCAACAGTTAATCGAGCAGCGAGAGCAGGTAAAAACTCAAATTGCCCAGCGCGATCGAGAAATTGCCAAGCGAGAGGCAGAAATTGCCCAGCGCGACAAGGAAATTGTCGATCGCAACGAACTAATTGCCCAGCGAGACAAGGAAATTGCCCAGCGGGTGCAAAATCTCGCTGAGCGCGATCGAATAATTGTCGAGCGCGACAAAGTAATTGCCGAGAGGGAAGCACTCTTAGAAACCTTGGCAGAGCAACAAGCTCAACTCGAACAGCAACAAACTTTATTGCAGCAGCAAGTGCAAGTTTTGGAACGGGACTTTCAGGCAATCCGCGAGGGTACAGTTGCCATCAGGCGCGGTCAAATTTTAGCTGCTGGCGTCGTTCGCATTGTCGAACCCGGTATGGCAAGTGGCGCGATCGATCGACTTTTGCAAGAAGCAAATAAAACCACCGTCGGACTGATGCAACCGGAAAATAAGAAGGTTAAAGACCAGGTTATTCAAATTACTAAAGCAGAAATCGATCAACTAATTAGTCAGATTAAAGACGGTCAAGACTACGTGGTGCGAATTGTTGCCGGCGCTAATTACCTGCGGGAAGAAAAGCTAATTAAGGTATTTGCAGAAGCAGAAATCAATCGAATTGTGTTCCGGGCTGGAGATGTGATTGCAGGGGTTGCTGTCGATCCGGTGACTTTGACGGACGAACAGGTGCGGCAGCAGTTGCAGCAATTGATAGAAGCTTGTCAATTTCGCGCTCGCCTGATCGGCGTTGTCGGCGGTAGAGTCCAAGTGGCTGACAATCGGATTGAAACTTTAGCCGGTTTTATCGATCGGTTGCAGCAGTACAAGAAACCGCTGGATGTTCAGGCGATCGCCGCAGATATCACTTACATTGCCGGCCCGCTTAAAATAGATTTAGTTGCTCTTGAAAACGGAGCCGTTGTTTTCCGCACCGGACAACAGCATCAAGGCGGAGGCGAAAATTAACAATTAAATGTGGTAATTGGTAATTGGTAACTGACTATGATTTTAGGTTTCGATCCGGGTAAAGACAAGTGCGGCATCGCCGTAATGGGTAGATATAAGAACGTCTGCTACCATCAAGTAGTACCGTCAGAATCAGCCATATCTACTATTCAATCTTTGTGCGAACAGTTTTCGATTGAGTTATTGGTAATCGGAGATCAAACGACTTCTAAGAGTTGGAAACAAAAACTGACGCAGAGTTTGTCGCCTTTGATAAAAATTGTTCAGGTGGACGAGAGGTACAGCAGTTTAGAAGCGAGGGAACGCTACTGGCAAATGTACCCTCCGACGGGACTTTCACGCTTGATTCCCGAGGGAATGCGGACGCCGCCGAGACCAGTGGACGATATTGTGGCGATCGTCCTAATTGAAAGATATTTGAACAAACAGTTGACAGTTGACAGTTGACAGCGAGGTTTTCAAGCAAGTTCTAAAAACTTTGGGTTTCGTGGGAAATCCTATTTTTTACTGAATCAGTTAAATCTAGCTAATCTTGTTGAACCATCCACACCAAGAATCCTAAAATGGTTTCCACCGGAAGCAGCGGATAATCGGTAAGGTCGATCGTCACTGTTGTTCCTGAAAGCTTGAGAAAACGCCATTGAGTGCCGCTGCTGATACAACCGTAAATAGTGGCGATCGGGTGTTCTGCTGCTTCGTTAAAGCGCTGTGCCGCTACCATTTCAGCAATACATTGACCGATACCTTCGTTCAGATCGGCTTTTTTTGCTTCCACAACTACGATCGCGGGTGCTTCTACGGTAAGCTGTTCGGGCGATCGGCTAATTAAAAAATCGACGTATCCGGTGAGATCGCAACTGGGGTCAACATTGAATTCCCGTCCCGAAAATAAACTGATTTGGCGGTTCATCAAGCGCCGGACTTCTTGCAAAACTGGGTAGACAATGGCTTCCGATCTGGCTTTTTCTGAACCAACTGCGATCGTCCAAGGCAAATCTTCTAATTCGCTACTCAATCTCGGACTGGGATTAATTGATTCTACCTCCGGAAAAAACCGAGTTCCCTCCACGATAGTTAACTGAAAGTCTTTTTTAGCTCTAGTAATTGTGAATTGACTGTAAGGCATAATCCGATAGCTCTTTTGATAATACAGACTTTTATTCTTATAATTATGCCTAAATTTGAAATAATCTGCAATTTGTTTGATCCCAGCTAATAAAATGTCCCCTGAATTAATCAGATCGATCGTTGAATAACACTTAGTGCTACTTAATCACAGCTTCGGTCAAAATTACCTTACCATTCTGCCGCACTTGCAGGCGTTCGGGGTTAATCGAATAAATAATATTGCCGTTAGTTGCTTCATAAGTTCCGTCCTCACCTGTAGTTACTTGCATGACATTGATTTGGGTGCCATTTATTTTGCTGAGGCCGCGGTAAAAAATATCGCCTTCTTGGGTTTTGCAAATGTATATAGAAAAGTTGGGAGTTGCGAAAGATTGCACCATTTCGGCCCTCGGACATCCCTCAACTTGAGCAATTTGCAGCGGTTGATAATTGCCCAAACTGTTTGGTGCGATCGCCCGCGCTTTGCCAATCGGTTGATTTAGTGCAGTTGCTTCTGCTGAGGCGGTCAAAAAGCCGTGAAGCGAAGCTATCCCGAAGGGAATCGCACTAATGCCAGCCATAACTAGACCTACTCCTTTAATGCCCTTAACTCTATCTTTATAAAACATCTTGTCACTCCTGGTTTTAACTATATAATTACATCTTAAGCGATATTTGCTCGCTCTGCGATTTTTAATAGAGTTATTGCGTAAATTTTTGATAAATAGGTCAACCGCAGATGTCAGGCAGATAAACACAGATGAACGCAGATAATTTGAAGATTGTTTTCGAGTTTGGTTATCGGGTCTAATGATTGGTCTAAGATTGATGATTGTAGCAAGTGTAGACTTGAATTGCTAAAGTCATTTTAATCAAATTTTAGGACGGGCTAGAAGCCCATCCCACAAGAAAAAATGTGGGATGGGCTTCTAGCCCGTCCTAATTAGGGCTTGCTGAATAAGCCTAAAACCCTTACCTCAACACACTTTGACTCGCGTTCGGCGTTGACAATGTGTAAGACTATGAGCTAAAATTAGTCAAAAGCCATGCACAGCAGCACTTTCGTTCATGTACCGAAAAGTTGACTAGGGCCCCAACCCCACCTTCCAACTTTGACCTTCACGG
>NZ_JANMZH010000862.1:0-3236 GCF_031383065.1 Microcoleus sp. OTE_8_concoct_300
AAAAATTAACACTTTCGGAGCAGGCGTTATCTAAGGCTTTCAAAAGGGAATATCCTTAGCCGAAAAAGATTTTAGAGGATTAGTAATTGGAAACGACAGTACCGAAGCATTTTCGGCAGGAGCAAATTTGGCTGACGCCCATCCCACAATAACAATTAAAATTGTAAGTTATTTAATTCGCGATCCTTATTCGCCGACAAACCTGTTATTTTTCGCAGCAGCCGGGTTTATCAGAGCAAGCATCTTAATATTGTGTCGTTACCAGCTTCGCACTGCTAGATGCGATCGCAGCGATGGGACAGCGAGTCCGCAATGACCTAGTGACGGTCGATCGCCCGCTGCCCGATCGGCCTTTCTTGCTGGTGAGGAGCGCGCTCCTAGATCCCAAAAATTATATTTTTTGCTAAAATATATTTTTCTTTGGCAGCAGCCGGGAGCGATTCTGTTTGATCCCACTTCTTTAGGCTGAAAAAACTTAACATTATTTAATAAATTGCAAACATTAGCTATAATTGTTTACAGGTGCTGGTTGGGGAACTTTTTTTAAATCACCCGATCGGATGAGTCTGAAAGACGATGCCAAGCATCAGCAAAAATTTTACCTTAAAGGTAATCCTGAGATTAAATTAGGTGAGTCGGTATGATCGTTAGCCCTAAAAAGGAAACTGCTCAGGTCAAGGTGGAAGATACTCAGACTGTAGACACCAAGACCGCAGAGACTAAAATTGCAGATAACAAAACCCCCCAAAAGCAGTCTCCGAAGAAACCCTCGCGGCAGCCCAAGCGGTGGGCGATTGGGTTGGTTGCAGCCGGGTTGCTAGCTGTACCGACTACCATATATGTAAAAAGTCGATCGCAGCCGAAAGTAGATGCGATCGCAAGTATGACAGTGCCGGTGGAAGCGCAAAACCTCACAGTGCGGATTACGTCGAGCGGCACGGTGCAGCCCGTACAGCGCGTGAATCTCAGCCCTAAAGGCTCCGGGCGCATAGCAGAATTATTTGTCGAACAGGGCGATAGAGTCGAAGCAGGACAAATCGTGGCCCGCATGGAAAGCCGCGATGTAGAAGCTCAACTCGCTCAAGCTAAAGCCCGCGAAGCCAGCGTGCGAGCCAAACTCGCCAAAATCGAAGCCGGGAATCGATCGGAAGACATCGCCAGCGCCCGAGCGCGCTTAGAGCAAGCCGAGGCCAGTCTGGCGCAAGTCCAAGCCGGCAGCCGCGTGGAAGAAGTTGCAGGAGCCAGAGCTCGCTTGCAGCAAACTCAAGCAGGCTTGCAACGACTGCGAGCCGGCAGCCGCGTTGAAGAAGTTGCAGGAGCCAGAGCTCGTTTAGCCCAAGCTCAAGCTCGTTTAGCAGATGCTCAAACCGGCAGTGTCAAACAAGAAATTGCCCAAGCACAAACGCAAATTGACTCGAGTAAAGCCCAAGCCGAACTAACCGCTCAACGGGTGGAACGCAATCGGCCGCTAGTGCGAGAAGGTGCTCTGGCTCAAGATAAACTCGATGAACTGATCAAGGAAAACAGCACTGCCCAAGCCAAATTAAGAGAATCCCAAAAACGCCTGCAACAACTGCAAGAAAGTCGGGAGTCGCAAATTCAGCAACTGCAAGCTGCTGTGCAAGTCGAGCAGCAAGCATTGAAGCAATTGCAAAACGGCACGCGATCGGAAGAAATTGCGAAAGCCGAAGCAGAAGTTGCCGAAGCAAAAAGCAAATTAGCGCAAGTAGAAAACGGCAACCGTCCAGAAGAAATCGCCAAAGCCGAAGCAGCAGTTGCTGAAGCAAAAAGCCAATTCGCGGCACAAGAAAACGGTTCTCGCCCGGAAGAAATAGCTCAAGCTCGAGCTGAATTAGCCGAAGCTCAAGCTCAAGTCCGCTTTCAAGAAGTGCAGTTAGAAGATACGAAAGTTCGCGCTCCTTTTGCTGGAGTTATTACCCAAAGATACGCCATTCAAGGAGCTTTTGTAACTCCGGCAACTTCGGCATCGGAAGCAACTTCGGCAACTTCGACATCGATTGTCGCTCTAGCTAGAGAGGTGGAAGTTTTGGCGAAAGTCCCGGAGGCAGATATCAGTCAAATTAAACCGGGTCAAGAAGTTGAAATAGTCGCTGATGCTTATCCAGATAAGGTGTTTAAAGGCAAGGTTAAATTGATTGCACCGGAAGCTGTGAAAGAACGAGATGTGACGCTGTTTCAAGTGCGAGTTGCGATCGATACTGGCAAGGATTTATTGCAATCGGGGATGAACGTAGATTTGAGATTTGTTGGTCAAAAGCTGAGAAATGCTTTAGTTGTGCCGACGGTGGCAATTGTGACTAATAAAGGTCAAACGGGTGTGCTGGTTCCTGATGAAAAACAACAGCCGAAGTTTAAGCCTGTTACTGTTGGCTCGACTATTGGCAACAAGATTCAGATTTTAGAGGGTGCTGCAGCGGGCGATCGCGTTTTTACCGAACTTCCTCAAGGTAAAAAATTAGAGGATATTATCAAGAATCAGAAATAGGGCATGGGGCATGGGGGATAGGGCATGGGGCATTATTTCTCTCGATCGCTCTAGGGTGTTTCCCAACCCGGAGAGCCCCCCTAACCCCCCTTAAGAAGGGGGGGACAAGAGCAGTCAAAGTCCCTCTTAACAAGGGGGAACAGTATTCAAAGTCCCCCTTATTAAGGGGGATTTAGGGGGATCTAGACTAGACTACAAGCGAGATTTATTATAGGTTTAAATATTAATTTGACACCAATAATCCCCATCCCAAATCCCAAATCTCAAGTCTCAAATCTCAAATCGAATAATCCCAATCCCCAATCCCCAATCCCCAATCTCCAATCTCTTCTCCCCAATCTCTTCTCCCATGACTGTCCTCGTTTGCAATGATGTCCCGCCTGCCGTTCGAGGTGCTTTGAAGCGCTGGTTTATTGAGCCGCGTCCCAATGTCTTCGTGGGAACGCTCAACGTCCGCACTCACCGCAAGGTCATGGACTTTGTGCTTCGGAACGCGCCCAAAGATTTCGGAGTCCTGGTGATTTCCTCCGCGCCGAATTGCCAAGGATACGTCGTGGAACGGTTCGGTCCGGAGGGAAAAACGGGCCGGAAGGATGTGGAGATTTCCGGCATTTCCCTCATCGCGGAAAGCTGGATCAATCCGGAAAATTGTCCTTTTTAAAGTGGATCGCCGCTGAAAACAACCTGGGCGGACTGACAATTTGTCACATCCTCCTAAAAGCTTGATTTG
>NZ_JANMZH010000866.1:0-18301 GCF_031383065.1 Microcoleus sp. OTE_8_concoct_300
CGATAAATTCGGATTAGTAATTTAAATGAAAGTGGATTAACATCTCTAAGTAAAAACATACACAATATCTCTCCGCACAACTCAATAGTCTTATTGTATCATAATGTTTGTTTGTGTAATTAATTTTGCTTAACTACTTATCTCAGCTAGACCGTAACTCAACGACAAAATCGGGGCAGATAGTAGCAAACGTTCCTTTTTGTGCCGGAGTGAGTGCCTGCCAACGTTCTCGACTCACCCAAGAGGCATCAGGAGAGCGAGTCGCACCATGCCGTATATGTCTCTCGAGGCGTGCGCGGCAAACCTGTGAAATCGCCCTTGACACAAGTCAGGCACTGAAGTCGCCCAATATCCCTGTTCAGATTGACCATCGAATTAACAATGCATATTTTCTAGTAAAACGCAATATATAGCCTTTCTCAGTAACATGAGGTGCTCTCGCGGGCATAGGGCATAGGGCATAGGGCATAGGACATAGGGCATGGGCATAGGACTTGCCCCCATACCTCACCACACTTGAGAACCGCTATACAAAGCGTCACTACACCCCCTCGAAAGGTGAGAATTGCCGCGATGCTTGTAGAAATTAAACCAGCAAAAATCGGTCTTGAGGCAATTAGTTCGGAGGAACTTAAAATCCAGAATTTATTACAAGATTTTCCCGACAGTCCGAGTGTTAATTGTGGCGATAGATACGGATTAGAGCGCGGTAATGATGGTTCGGTTGCGGCTTGGCAAATTATTAGTAAGACTCAGGAAGACATTGCGACTGAATTGGCGGCTGAAGGACTCCGTTTCCTAAGTTTCGACGAATGGGAGTATGCCTGCGGTGCAGGAAGCACAACTTTATTTCACTGGGGAGACTTCAGTCCTAGCGATTTTTACCCAACTAAAAATCTAGCCGACTGGAAACTCCACTTGCAGCCCAACCTTTTCGGACTCCACATCGCCCAAAATCCTTACGATTGCGAGATAATTAGCGACACACATACTGTCCCAGGCCCAGATGGCGGATGCTCGATTTGCGGTGGAATGGGCTCTTTTCTTAGTTGGTTACCGCTAGCAACTGCCTACTGGCAACCCGATGTACTTGAGTGGTTGGATGAAGGCATTAGTGGCAATTTCATGGGCCGCGTAATTCCATTGCCCTAAGCCTAAAGTAGCTCTTTAAGTTGTTGCCGGAGCGAACAAGCAAACCTGATGTTCGACATCGATCGCCCTTTTAAATTTTACAGTCTTGGCGCTCGCCGAACCAAAGTCATCGTTTCCATTACAGATTATCTGGCAAATCGCCGATCGACCTGCCGATGCTAGCCAGCAATTTCTCCAAAGCTTTCATCTGCTTGACGGTGAACGTGGGTACGTTCTTTCCCAACTCCCAACGACTGATTGTTTGCGACGAAACGCCAAGCTCTCGCGCCAAATCTTCCTGACTCATCTCCAGTTCTTCCCTGAGCTTCTTCAAATGCGACTCTTCATCTTCTGGTCGCGGAACGGGCTTTTTCGGCATAACCTCGATCGCACATTTTTTATATAAGATGCTTAAGCATCTTGACTAAACAATAAATTGATTAGACAATATGTTTAATAGCCAGTCCAGAACCGTGGAAAGTACAAGGACTGGCTGTAATACCCCTTTGGAAAGGAGCATGAATCGATTATGCCTTATAAACAGCGTCTGAATTCCTGGATTATTGTTCGCTTGCTGCCCAATTTGCAAAGAAGCGTGGTGGGTCGGTTTCGCAGTTGGTCGGATGCAGACGGTCAGATCCGCATTTTGCGACAGTTGTTGCCGGAAGCTCGCCTAATAGTCGTGTTCGATCCGGGCGATCGCTCGTAGAGCAGTTAGTCCGGTCGGCAGAAACCGGGTTTTTTACCGAAATACTGCATTTGAGGCTGTAACACTCGTGAAAAACCCGGTTTCTTTGGTATTTATGCGTAAGTCCTAGTAGTTTTGAAGTGATTGGACAAGTATTTAGCTGGAATGTGTGCAATACTGCGTATAAAATTTTATCGGACCATCGTCCCCTTTTTACACAGTCTCGCACCAAACTCGCTCGGCCGTCCAGTGCCTGTCTGAAGATTCATAAATCCTCAATCCTTCCAATCCGGCCGTTTCCACCATCATCTCAACTTCAGCCAGCGTAAAAGCCGCTTGCAGCGAATCGCTGAACAATTGTTTCTGATGCCAGTTGCAATCTCCCGCATACATCTCCACTAAATTATGCCTGATTTCCTCATCCATAGGTCGGAGTAAATCGCGCAAAAATATTGCTCCGTTCGGTTTTAAGACACGCTTGACTTCGCGCAAAAAGGGCAGCGGATCGGGCAAATGGTGGATAATGCTGTTAGAAATCACCATGTCAAAATAACTGTCTGGATACGGCATAGCTTTAGCATCGATCAGTTCCAGCTTAACTTGCGATCGAACTCCGGCCTTAGACACATTTTCTGCCCCAACTTTCAGCATATTTGCCGACAAATCAATGCAAGTCAACTCCCAGGTCGGACGCATTTGAGAAATTGCGATCGGAATTCTCGCGGTACCAGTCCCCGCATCTAAGATTTTCCCAGACATCGGCCCCAAGGCGATCGCACTTTTAGCAAAAGCCGCATTCACCTCAGTAAAATCCATCGAGTCGTATTCAACGGCTTCTTCCCAAGAATCCATAACCTCCGGTTCTAGAACACGGTTCATAAAAGTTGTCTCATTATCTGACATTTCCAGATACCGGCCGAGTTTTGCCTGCAAAATCTCGACTAACTCAGGGTCCATATATTCGTAATTGTCCGGGATTTGCAGACAAATAACATTCTTGCCTTTGAGACTTTCGGGAAATTTACTGCCAAGTCGATCGCCATGCCTCTTCTCCATCACAAATATCAAATCAGCCCACCCCAGCAAACCCTCAGTTACTCTAATTCTTGCACCTTTTTCCGTTCCCGCTGATCGCACACTGTAGCCACCAACCTTCTGGCAAATCCTCTCAGCAGTCAAACTTCTCCACTTATTCCGGCTGCAAACAAACAATATCTTAATTTTATCCACCAGTTTAAAAAGCCAAATAGGATCTTATCTGCGTTAATCCGCGTTAATCCGCCTACATCTGCGGTTAAAAAACTTAATCCAAAATTCCCCCCTCGCACCTCCAATATCACAAAAACAGTAATTTGTCAAACAGACCTAAATTTTGCTTACAATTCTTAACTCATAAAATGCGTAATTTGCATAAAAAATTGTAGACATTACATTTGGTGAGTCGTTGATTTTACGAATTTAAAAGGTTTCAGACTACAAATCCCAAATTAGTCATAATGCCCCTGGAGTATCAAAATCCGATAATAGCTCAAACGGCGTAAATACGTCAAATAAATGAGAATAGAATCAATAGTCAAGGATGGTAATTTTGGAGATTTTCCGCCCGTCATTGAACATTTAAAACGAAATAAACTATAGTATAGTTTTTGCTTATCAAACCCGATTGACTTGTCCCGATCGCCCTTTTCCCCTCAAAAATAGTAAGAATAGTCGATCGCACAATAAATAATCGAATCAACCCCAAGCTAGAACTCTGCTATAATTAGTAAAGCGAAGTCGTTATGAGTTTAATTAAACAACTATGACCAACGAAACCGTAGAAAACCTAGTAATTATCGGCTCAGGCCCAGCAGGCTACACAGCAGCCATCTACGCCGGGAGAGCAAACCTGAAACCCGTAGTCTTTGAAGGCTACCAAATGGGAGGCATCCCCGGCGGTCAACTGATGACCACCACAGAAGTCGAAAACTTCCCCGGCTTTCCCGAAGGCATCACCGGGCCGGAACTCATGGATCGGATGAAAGCTCAAGCAGTGCGCTGGGGCGCCCAATTATACACAGAAGATGTAACTTACGTGGATTTGAGCCAACGTCCGTTTACAGTGCGATCGGAAGACAGAGAAATCAAAACCCACACGATAGTAATCGCTACAGGCGCGACGGCGAAAAGGCTGGGGCTGCCTAGCGAACACGTATTTTGGAGTCACGGCATTTCTGCCTGTGCCATTTGCGACGGCGCTACCCCAATTTTTAAAGGAGTAGACTTAGCTGTAATCGGCGCAGGCGACACCGCAGCGGAAGAATCTATTTATTTGACAAAATACGGCTCTCACGTACATATGCTGGTGCGGCGCGATCGGATGCGCGCCAGCAAAGCCATGCAAGACCGAGTGCTGAGCAATCCCAAAATTACCGTGCACTGGAACACCGAAGCACTGGATATCTTGGGGGAACCGGGCGGCAAAATGGACGGGGTGAGACTTAGAAATATCGAGACCGGCGCCGAGAGCGATTTGCTGGTGAAAGGATTGTTTTACGCGATCGGTCACACTCCCAACACTCAACTGTTCCAAGGTCAGCTAGAACTCGACGAAATAGGTTATATCACCACCAAACACGGTTCGGTAGAAACCAGCGTCGAAGGAGTTTACGCCGTCGGCGACGTGCAAGACCACGAGTTTCGCCAAGCAATTACCGCCGCCGGCAGCGGCTGCATGGGGGCGATGCTGGCAGAACGTTGGCTGTCAGTCAACGGTTTAACCCAGGAATTCCATCAAACCCAGGAATCCGAGCAACCTAAAGCAGCGCCGGAAGCTCAAAAAGTCCGCAAAACCAGCGAGAACTTTGATATCAAAGACACGCGCCACGAAGGAGGTTATGCTTTGCGAAAGTTGTTCCACGATAGCGATCGACTGATTGTAGTCAAATATGCCTCTCCTAGTTGCGGTCCTTGCCACAGCCTCAAGCCAATTTTGAGCAAAGTAGTAGATGAGTTCGAGGGCAAAATCCATTATGTGGAAATTGACATCGAAGAAGATCCAGAAATTGCTGAAAATGCTGGCGTGATTGGTACGCCGACGATTCAGTATTTCAAAGACAAAGATTTAGTCGCTGAGCTCAAGGGAGTTAAGCCCAAAAGCCAGTACCGCGAGTTAATTGCCAGTAATTTGTAGGAAGGCAAATTAGCTAAGACTTTTTAACCGCAGATATCTGTGGATGAACGCGGATGAACGCTGATGTAATCTTATCTGCGTTCATCCGCGTTCATCTGCGGTTAAAAAGTCTTCTAATGGTTTCCGGTAAATATTGATATGCTGATGAAAACAAATCTGACGCACTAATTATCAGTTATGGCTCAAAGCCGCCTCCGACTCCCGCGATTTCTCAACCTTGCCTCACCGTCAAGCCTGTCCATGAAAATGATGTGGGCAGGTTTGACAATAACTGCCGTGTTTATATTGGTAGCCACCTTGTCTCCAGCTATGCAAGCTTGGGGATGGCTGCAAAATCCTACCGAAGCTTTGATTAACCCCATCCACGAACCGCCGTCAGCGAATTATTGGTTTGGCACAAGCCGCAGCGGCTACGATGTGTTTTCGCGCACGCTGTTTGCTTCTCGGGCCGCTTGGCAAGTGGTGATTTTAGCCACATCTTTGAGTTTGTTTATCGGTGTGCCGCTGGGTCTGGTTAGCGGTTATTTGGGCGGTAAGCTCGATCGAGTGTTGTTATTTTTAATGGATACAATTTATACTTTGCCCGGGCTGCTGCTTTCTTTGACCCTAGCGTTTGTAGTGGGAAAAGGAGTATTGAATGCTGCGATCGCCCTGAGCATTTCCTACATCCCTCAATACTACCGCGTCGTCAGGAATCACACCGCCAGCGTCAAAACCGAATTATTTGTCGAAGCCGCGCGAGCAATGGGTGCCGACACTTGGACAGTGCTTTCGCGCTACCTGTTTCTGAATGTGATTCAGAGCGTACCCGTGCTGTTTGCGCTCAACGCTGCCGATGCAATATTAACATTAGGAGGTTTAGGATTTCTCGGATTAGGACTTCCCGAAACAACTCCCGAATGGGGACACGACTTGCGTTTAGCTTTAGATGCGCTACCTACAGGCATTTGGTGGACAGCTTTGTTTCCCGGTTTAGCAATGACTTTAATGGTAGTGGGACTATCTTTAGTAGGAGAAGGATTAAACGAATTTGTGAACCCTCGCCTGCGGAATCAGCAGTAACTTGTCGGGCGGTCAAATTAAGTTCGCAGTCAGGACTTTAGTTTTTTCTTCTTCTCTTTTCTTCCTTCGCGCACTTCGCGTCTTCGCGGTTCGTTAAAGGAGAAATTACGAGGAAAAAAAACCAGATTATAATTGAGGAGGTGAAATGATGAAAAATATACCCCGTATTGAATATCTCAAAGTCCAAAATTACCGTGCTTTGAACAATCTCGAACTCAAAAATCTCACCCCCTTAACAGTCTTCTTAGGTCCAAACGGTAGCGGAAAGTCAACTATTTTCGATGTTTTCGCTTTCCTATCCGAATGTTTCACCGAAAGCCTCAGAAAAGCCTGGGATAGACGGGGCAGATTTCGAGAATTACGCACCAGAGACAGCGAAGGCTGCATTATCATTGAATTAAAATATCGAGAGACATCCGACTCGCCTTTAATTACCTATCATCTCGCTATAGATGAAGAAAATAATCGTCCCTTTATTGCTGAAGAATGGTTGCATTGGCGACGCGGAAAATCTGGAAGAGGAAAACCCTTTCGTTTTTTAGACTTCAAAAAAGGGGAAGGACAAGTAATTAGTGGCGAAAGTCCTGATGAAGAAGGTGAAAGGATCACCGAACAACTAGCATCATCTGAATTATTAGCAGTAAATACATTAGGACAATTTACCAAACATCCCCGTGTTAGTGCTTTAAGACGCTTTATTACAGGCTGGTATTTATCATATTTAACCGCCGATCATACCCGCAGCCTTCCCGAAGCAGGTGCACAGGAAAGATTATCTCCCACTGGTGACAATTTACCCAATGTTATCCAATACCTAAAAGAACAACATCCCCAACGGTTAGAACAAATACTAAAAACCCTTTCCGTTCGTATTCCACGCCTCGAAAAAGTCGAAGCCTCAATCATGCAGGATGGCAGACTTTTGTTGGAAATTAAAGATGCTCCTTTTTCTCACCCAATTCTAGCAAAATTTGCCTCCGATGGTACGTTAAAGCTCTTAGCTTATTTAATAGTATTATTTGACCCAAATCCCCCGCAATTAGTGGGAATAGAAGAACCAGAAAATCATTTACATCCGCGATTATTACCTCAGCTTGCAGAAGAATGTCGTTCGGCTTCTGCGAATACTCAATTAATGGTGACAACGCATTCTCCCTTTTTTGTGGATAGTTTGAAACCAGAAGAATTATGGGTATTATATCGAGATGAGAAAGGTTTTACTCAAGCAAAAAGAACCGCAGATATGAAGGGAGTCAAGCAATTTATGGATCAGGGTGCATTACTGGGTTCGCTGTGGATGGAAGATTTCTTTGATGTGGGAAATCCGCTTAAGAATGCGGGTGCACCGCAAGGATTTTAAACTTAAAATAAAGAGAAGGTGAGCATTTTGCATCTTGAGTTTTTAGTGGAAGAAGCATCCCTAGAAGCAGCTTTGACCCAGCTTTTGCCGAAAATATTGCCATCAAATGTTACCTCTAACATTCATGCTTATCGAGGAAAATCAGATTTTTTTGAGAAAGTGCCTAATCGTTTGAAAGGTTATCAAGCATGGCTTCCGCCTGATTGGAAAATTGTTGTTTTAATAGATGAAGATCGAGAAGATTGTCTAAAAATAAAAAAGCAACTAGAAGATATAGCAATATCAGCCGGATTAATCACTAAATCTTCTTGTCAAAAAGATAAATCCTTTCAAGTCTTAAATCGAATTGTAGTTGAAGAATTAGAAGCGTGGTTTTTCGGCGATGTTGAAGCAATTTGCCAAGCTTACCCTAAAGTCTCTCCCAATTTAGCTAAACAAAAACGGTATCGCGACCCTGATGGTATCAAAGGAGGAACATGGGAAGCTTTGGAAAGAGTCCTGCAAAATGCTGGATATCATCCGGGAGGACTAGAAAAATATAAAGCCTCTAGCGATATTTCTCAATATATGAATCCTAAATCAAGTCGCTCTAAAAGCTTCCAAGTCTTTTATCAAGGTTTATTAGAAATCATCGATAGTAAGCAGGTATAATCAACTTTATAGACAATTTTCGCTCTCGTCATTGCTGAGCTAGGAGCCCGATCGATGATTTAGAGCTAAAACCTAGATCCGCGCTTTCGGAGGACACGCTGTAAATAAATGTAACAAAACTTTTAGCGATCGCACCAGCCTCCTACCAGTCCAAATCTTTAAGCGCATCCTGCAGCTTATGCCTTCTCCAACAATAACAAGCACATCGCTAACTCGGTAAATTTTCCTTCCCTTGCAGAGTAATCATCAGTCGCCTGTTGCAGGAATGCCCCCTGTGGCTTTTGTTCCGTCTGCTGGAAATTATCAAGACAATTCGGGAATGCTACCTAAAATTGATTGAAGGGCTTTATCGAATCTTCACACTGTCACGATATATTTAAAGGAATCGTGAAGTTATACTTCCGGAAGATGGCGAATTGTGTTTTTTGTGAGAAAGCTCGATCGCGCAAGTGCGAGCCGAAAGCCAACAAATTTTAGAGCAGTTGGCAGCCGAGAGTTGCGCGGTGGGTTAATTCTCAGTAGAATTTATCCGGGTGGTTTTTGCGGATGACGCGACAAACTCGTGTCGAACTGCTTAAATAAGAAAGTGACGTTAAGAACTTAATGTGATTTAACGTCAAAATTAAACCCAATTTCTGAAAATTGAGCTAACTTAACAAAGAAAGCCCCTGTTGCACTACTCAACCCGCAACGCTTCATTTGGGGTCAGAGTCGGTTTCTAATCCAGAGTTGCCGACTTAAAATTAAAGCTACGAGCTTTATTCAATCGCAGATTGCGTATGATTCAATTCAGGGAAACAGGGTAATGATGGGTGTATCTACACGGATTGTATTGGTCCCAATTCCGGCAAGTCAAAAACTGTCTGCTAACTGTCTGGCCAACTACGCCGCAGCCGTTCACCCAGATATGCGCAGAAAACAGCGCCGTTTGATCGTGCGAAAGTTTTTGCGGGCAGTTCTCAGGATTTAGCAGATCCAGACACGAGTCCCTATTGTCAAGCTAAGCTGACAGAGTTTTCCTAGTTCTTGACAAACAATGGAAAACAACTTCCATTTTTTGTGAGAAAGGCTACAATCGGAAAGGTCTTGGTAAGATCCGATTCTCCCCGTTTGGTGCTTCGACCCTATGCTGTTGCATTTGAGACAGCAGATCCGCATCCAAAATGGCGAAAATTTGCCGTGCAACTCTCATGTCTGACAACCAGAGTGAAAGCACTAGGCGAATCAAAAGTTCGACACCTCGAACACAAAAGTTAGAGGGTTCTGTGCCGGAAAAATTGTACGGGTAAAAGATCAAAGTACCGAGTAAAAAAGCCAGTATTTTTTGAGGTGCGATCGCTCGCATTTCATGGTTTGCTTCTGGGGGCAAGGTATCGCAGATGATGTGGTAACTCGCTCAGAAAGAAAAAGCCGCACGCTCAATCTCAGGTCGCGATGTTAAATTCTGCGATCGATTGAATGCGATCGCTGCTTCAAACCCGAACTCGAACTTTGACTCATAAAACTGGTGCTGTTTCGGTAACAGATTCAGCTAGCAGACTGAAAATCCCACTATTTTTTCCTGCGGGAATGCCAATACTGGCTAACTTGTCTCAACTACAAACAGACACTATTCCACTGTTATTTATTCTTTAATTCAGGAGCATGAGGAAGACGGCATGATCCAGGCTAACACCGTACTCGAAAACACAATCACACCCGAAATGGAAACAATCGAGTTGCTTCGGAGCGCCGAAAGCGTTCTACCTGAGAGCGAGTTGGAACTCTTTATCGACGAAGAAGACGATCGAGAAGAATTCTTAGACTCTCAATCTGAGGACGACACTAAATCTGGCAAAGGCGCTAAAGCCCGCCGTCGGGCACAGGCTAAGAAAAAGCATTATACTGAAGACTCTATTCGTCTTTACCTGCAAGAAATCGGTCGGATTCGACTGCTGCGAGCTGATGAAGAGATTGAACTAGCGCGCAAGATTGCAGATTTGCTGGATTTAGAGCGAGTTCGAGAACAACTGCTCGAAGAGTTAGACCGCGAACCCAAAGACAGCGAATGGGCTAATGCTGTAGATATGGCACTCCCTGCATTCCGTCACCGACTCCACGTCGGTCGCCGCGCCAAGGAGAAAATGGTGCAATCAAACCTGCGTTTGGTGGTGTCGATCGCCAAAAAATACATGAATCGCGGTTTGTCTTTCCAAGATTTGATTCAGGAAGGCTCTTTGGGTCTGATCCGGGCCGCTGAAAAATTCGATCACGAAAAAGGCTACAAGTTTTCTACCTACGCAACTTGGTGGATACGTCAAGCCATCACTAGGGCAATCGCCGACCAATCCCGCACTATCCGCCTACCGGTTCACCTTTACGAAACCATCTCGCGGATCAAGAAAACTACCAAGCTCCTGTCTCAGGAAATGGGTCGCAAGCCTACGGAAGAAGAAATTGCTACCCGCATGGAAATGACGATCGAGAAGTTGCGGTTCATTGCTAAGTCCGCACAGTTGCCCATCTCTCTAGAAACTCCGATCGGCAAAGAGGAAGACTCGCGTCTGGGAGACTTTATTGAATCTGACGGGGAAACGCCAGAAGATCAAGTCTCGAAAAACTTGCTCAGGGAAGACTTGGAAAGCGTTTTGGATACTCTCAGCCCCCGAGAACGGGATGTACTGCGGCTGCGTTACGGCTTAGATGACGGACGGATGAAGACCTTGGAGGAAATTGGTCAAATCTTTAACGTCACCCGCGAGCGGATTCGCCAAATCGAGGCTAAAGCCCTGCGGAAGTTGCGCCATCCCAACCGGAACAGCATCTTGAAAGAATATATCCGCTAGAGTAATTTTCTAGCATCACCCAAAAGAGTGATTCGCACTCTTTTTTTTGGGGGGGGGAACCCCCCGCCCCGGGTTTGAGCTATAGCTGGTGAACTACCAGACGCTGACCACTTAGGCGGTACAGCGCTGGCTTCCTGATTCAACGGGGCGGGGCGTCTAGCAAAACCGAAGTTTTACCAGATCGACTTACATCCCCTCCACAGGCTGAAGCGCTAGTTCCTAACGCCAGCATCCGCAAGGCTTCATTTCTAATATTGATCGCTGCATTTACATCACGGTCATGGTGAGTGCCACAATGCTTACAAGTCCATGCCCTAATATCAAGAGCGAGATGATCAACTCGATTTAAGCAGACATGGCAAGTCTTTGAGCTAGGAAACCATCGATCGATCTCGATATAAGTTTTACCTTCACTTTCAGCCTTGTACTTGAGCATGGTGCAGAACATACCCCAGCCAGCGTCGCTAATCGATGAGGCTAGATTAGGATTTTTGACCATGCCTTTGACATTGAGATTTTCCACTGCAATAACTTGGTTTTCGTTTACTATCTTGCGGGATAGTTTATGTAGAAAATCTTCACGACATCTAGCAATTTTGGAGTGGACTTTGGCCACTGCCAATCTTGCCTTTTTACGGTTTTGACTACCCTTCTTTTTGCAAGACAACTTTTGCTGTTTGCGTTTTAGGTTCTTTTGGCGTTTGGCAAAATATCTAGGACGATCAAACTTTGAACCATCGCTAGTAATTGCCAAGTGAGTTAAGCCAACATCAACCCCAACAGCTTTGTCAATTTGCAGTGATTTGGGATGAGATTTACCATCATCAATCAGAACGGAAGCAAAGTATTTACCGTCGGAATTGCGAGATACGGTGACAGTTTTAATGCCCCCCTCAAAGCTTCTATGAAGCCGACAATGTACTAATCCAATCTTAGGTAAATTGAGAGAGTTGCCTTCAAACTTGACATTTTGAGGATAGCTAATTGACTGCCTACCATGCTTCGATTTGAATTTGGGCAACATTGCCCTCTTGTCAAAGAAGTTTTTGTAGGCAGTGGATAGATTCAAAGCTACTACTTGCAAACACTGGGAATATGGTTCTTTTAACCATTCATATTCTTTTTTGAGTGCAGGAAGTAAGCCTTGTATATACCCCCTAGACAATCCCTTGCCAGTATTCTTGTAGGTTTCTTGACATAGGTTTAGGGCGTAGTTCCAGAACCATCTCGCACAGCCAAAAAACTTTGCAAGCAAGGCTTCTTGTTCACTCGTGGGATAGATTCTGTATTTGTAGGCTCTATACATTTATCAAGATTATGGAATAATGATCAGATGATTATAGCAGATAGAATTTCTATTGATTCGCTATCGCTCCATTTATTTTCTGACTCACTTTCATCCCGCCACTCATCCGATGCGGATAGAGTGCCGGACTTCCCGTTCGCATTAGTTAAATTTTGTGCTGCTAACTGCACGGAGCAATTGCTAGTTGCTGCCAAAATCGCCCTGCCAAAATTTTGGGAGTCCGTAACGGAACTCCCAAGCTTTGCAGTGTCTCAAAAATGTTAACTACAAAATTAGATCAGGCCCCAAAAGTGAAGCACGCCTTGACCGGAAACCAATTCGATGATGACAGCGGCAGAGAAACCAATCATCGCCAAACGACCGTTCCAATTTTCGGCTCCTTCGCTGAAGCCCCAGTTCCAAGCGTTGCGTTTTTGTTCTTGCATAGTGCGAACTCCTTTCGTTAACTTTTGTAAGGCTTATGTAAATAAATATAACAGGGACTTGAAAAAAGTGCAAGCTTGTGTATCGTGACCTCGGTCACAAGGGTCGATCGACCTTGATGATTTTGCCTAACGAGGAAAAATAGCCAGCTCGGTATCGGGGTCAAACAAGTGAATCTTGTCATGGGCGATGGCCAACCAAAGCTCCTCGCCAACTCGGATCGATCGCTCAGGAGGAACCCGCACTTGCATCCGCACGGCCGGAGCATCCGTCAAACAGACCCGCAAATAAGTTTCGTGTCCCAAAGCCTCTACAATTTCCACTTGTACCGAAAGATTTTTCGTAGCAGGGGGGTGAATGCTCAGATGTTCCGGCCGAATGCCCAAAATTAACCCTCGCCCGTCATATTGTTGTAGACTTTTTGCCCAAATATCGGGTAAAGTAAAGCGAAATTGCGGGTGATAAATCAACAACGGGGCAGTAAATTGCACCGACAAAAAATTCATCGGCGGAGAACCGATAAACTCAGCAACAAACAGATTAGCCGGCTTGTTGTAAAGCTCTAGAGGTTGAGCTACTTGCTGAAGCTGGCCGACGTTCATAATAGCAATCCGATCGCCCATAGTCATCGCCTCAGTTTGGTCATGAGTTACATAAATAGTTGTAGTTCCCAACTGTCGCTGCAACTGCACAATTTGCGATCGAGTTTCCGCCCTCAATTTCGCATCAAGATTCGATAGCGGTTCGTCCATCAAAAAAACTTCAGGATTGCGAGCCATCGCCCTACCCAAAGCTACCCGCTGCTTTTGCCCTCCGGAAAGTTGTTTCGGCAAGCGATTTAAAAGAGATTCTATTTGCAATAATTCAGCTACCTCCCGCACTCGTTTTCCTATGGCCTTTTCCCGTTCCGACAAATAGCGCAAACCCGGAGGCAACTTGCGAGTGGCTCCTCCTAAAAAGTCCTCAAACAAAGGATAAATTAGATGATTTTTAAAAGAATTAGAAGCAAAATAATTGATAACCTCTTCTACCTTATTCCTAACTTTTTCTATCTTCTGGATGCTTCCTTCTTCTCCTTGTATCTTGCCTCTTATCCCTTCTACTTTCTTCCCTCTTCCTTCTTGCTTCTTCCTTCTTCCTTCTTCCTTCTTGCTTCTTCCTTCTTCTTTCTCCCTTTCCGAGCGGCGCAATCCAAAGGCGAGATTATCGTAAACTGTTAAGTGAGGATAGAGAGCATAATTTTGAAATACCATAGCGATATCTCGGTCTTTAGGAGGCAAATCGTTAACCAGCCGATCGCCCACCCAAATATTGCCGGCCGTCAAGACTTCCAAACCAGCGATCGATCGCAGCAAAGTGCTTTTTCCGCAGCCCGAAGGCCCCACCAGCACCATGAACTCGCCGTCTTCGACCGTCAGGTTAATGCGTCGCAAAACGCTGTTAGACGAAGGGCTATCGGCCACAGGCGAAACACTTTCTGCGAGGCTGTTTGCTTCTTTTTCCTGTTCTCCTTGGCGGAGCGGAAAACTTTTGTAGATATTTTCTAATACAACTTGCGCCATCAAACAATTTTAGATTTTAGATTTTAGATTTTAGATTGGGCATGGGGTATGAGGCATGGGCCAAACAGGTAATTGGGGTATTCAAGGAATGAGGAAGTTCGGCAACGAGCAGTATACGGGATTTAAATGATTTAACGGATGGATGTTGAATTCAGAAGTCAGAGGTCAGAAATCAGATTAATGCCCCATGCCCCATGCCCCATGCCCCATGCCCCATGCCCCATGCCCCATGCCCCATGCCCCATGCCCCATGCCCCATGCCCCATGCCCCATGCCCCATGCCCCATGCCCCATGCCCCATGACTATTGACTATTGACTATTGACTGCTCATAACTTTGATAATTTTTTCACCAGGATTGAGGTCAAAAATTCGATCGCCTGCAGCATCTTTCCCCCAAAAAGCTATAGCATCAGTAGCTGATCGCAGTAGACGGCCAGAATTAGTTAAAAGTTTGACCTCCGTATCAGGAACAGCGCGCAGCAAGCCAACTAAAGCATCTTTAGGCTCTGCGAAGCGAAAAGCTTGAGTGCCAATTTCGCCGCGGTTAGTAAGTCTGACAGAACCTGCAGGCATTCGTTTTGCCCAACCCAACTCGGAAAATAGCACTAGACTGTCGTCCGGGTCGAGAGTGATGCAACCCACCAACTGTTCCTGCTTCCGCAACCTGGTTACTTGAAAACCCTGGGCGGTGCGGCCCATTGGTGGCAGTTGTTCGTCATCGATATCAAACCGGAGGACTCGACCTCCAGAAGTTGCGATCGCCACTTGCTCGCCGACTTTACCCAGACTCGCGCAGCGCAGCCGATCGTCCTCCTTGAGTTTAACAACAGTAACGCCGCGATTAGTCAAATCAGCAAATTCCTGCATCGCCAAGCGCTTAATTTTTCCTTGCTGAGTCAGAGTTACTAAATCCGCCGCCTCCGAATTTTCCGGCAAAATAAAGTGTGCAACTGTGATTTCCGACAAAGCCGAACCGGCACTTTCTTTAGTAGCACTCGGCGACAACAAACTGACGATCGGCGTTCCCCGGTCTTTTCCGCTAATAGTAGGAATATCAGCTACTTTCAGCGGGTAAGCTTTGCCGTTAGGAGTTAAGACGACCACAGTGCGATCGGTTTTCGTCAGCTTTGCCGTCACAATAAAATCTTCATTTTTTTCTAAAGCTGAAACCGATTTTTCGCGACTTTTCGACGAACGCGGACGTTCCCCCGCCGCCGCCCGGCGCCGCACGTACTGCTTGTGGGTAAATTCAACAAGAGTTTCCTCTGCCTCTTTTGAGGGCAATAAGTTAGGCGCAACGGTTGCCGGCGACAACGGCTTCACAGCAGAATTTTTCTTACTTAAAACTTGTGGTTCGGCGTTTCCCGCGCGTCCTGCTGCCCCATTGACGAATTTAGTGCGGCGTTCGTCAGCGTACTTGCGTTTGAGCGATCGAAATTCCTTCTTCAAAGCCTTCAAAAGTTCGCGCCTGTCACTCAACAACCGCTGCAATTCTTGAATATTCGCCATCAACTCCTCAAACTCAGACTGCAAATTTTGCCTTTCCAAACCAGTCAGCCTGCGCATCGGCATCGCCAAAATCGCATCAGCTTGACTTTCGCTCAAATTGAGGCTTCCTTGCAAAGTTTGCTTAGCAGTAGTACCGTCAGGAGAATTTCTGAGAATGTCGATCGCAGCATCGAGATTTGTCAAAGCCAACATTAAGCCTTGGACAATGTGACAGCGGCGTTCCGCAGCCTGCAACTCGTAATTGTAGCGGCGGGTAAGAGTCACTTCCCGGAAATCCAGAAATTCCTGCAACAATTGTCTCAGCGTCAACTGTCGGGGTTGACCGTTGACAATTGCCAGCAAAATCGCGCCAAAATTTGTTTGTAGGTCAGTTTGTTGATAAAGACGAGCCAGAACCGCTTCTGGGGTAAATTCCCGTTTGAGTTCAATCACCACTCGAATGCCTTCGCGATCGCTCTCGTCGCGCAAATCAGCAATACCATCGAGTCTGCCGGCATTGACCAACTCCGCCACCTTTTCAATCCAAGCCGCCTTATTTACCTGAAACGGAAATTCCGTCACGATGATCGCCGTTTTACTGCGCACCTTGCGATTACCAGGCACCTCTTCTACCCCCGCCACACCCCTCACCGAGATGCTACCTTTACCCTTGGTGTAGGCATCAACAATGCCCTCTGTAGCGACGATTTCCCCCCCTGTCGGGAAATCAGGACCCGGAATTAGTTGCAGCAACTTCTCGTCCGAGAGTTCCGGGTTTTCAATCAAAGCAATTAAACCGTCTACCACCTCTCCCAAATTGTGTGGCGGGATATTAGTTGCCATGCCCACAGCAATGCCAGCACAGCCGTTGAGTACCAGAAACGGCAACTGAGCAGGCAGCGCCGTCGGTTCCTGCTGCGAACTGTCAAAGTTAGCAGTAAAATCAACAGTTGCATCGCCGACTTGGGTGAGCATAGCTTCGTGGGCGATCGGTGCCAGCCTCGTTTCCGTATAGCGCATAGCAGCCGCCGGATCATTGTCCACCGAACCGAAATTGCCGTGACCCGCCAGCAAAGGATAGCGGCTCGAAAACTCCTGAACCATGCGCACCAGAGCGTCGTAAACCGATTGGTCGCCGTGGGGGTGATATTTTCCCAAAACATCTCCAACGACCCGGGCGCACTTGCGGTAAGGTCGGTCTGGCGTCAGACCAAGTTCGTGCATCGCGTACAAAATTCGACGGTGAACCGGTTTTAAACCGTCGCGGACATCAGGCAAAGCTCGCCCGACGATCACACTCATGGCATATTCGAGGTACGATTGCTGCATCTCGGCGTGCAGAGCCGTAGAAATTACTTGCCCGGAAAGTAGGTTGAGTTGTTTAGCCATGAGTCCTTGTGTCCGTTAATTCCTGAGTGAAGACAGCCTCTGTCAATAATGCCGAGGTTGCCTGTCTCGAGTGAAAAGCGTTTGCCGCAGGCGAACCGAAAGTTCGGCCCAAGCGCCCAGCTGGAGAATAAAAATAAACTTAACTTGTGAAAGCAGAATCAGAGTGCCGAAGACGGGCAACACTTGCCTCTTACTCTCCACTCTTACCCTAACCTCTATGTTGCCTTCATTTGCGCCTACCTGTCTATTTACCGCCCGCCGTCAGAAGGTTGATTCACAGGAGAGAACACGGAATGCCAGAAGCTCAGAACGTAGTGAGGCTTTAGCCCTTCCTAGGAAAGCGTCACGAGGGACTAAAGTCCCCGCCAATCTATGATAGAATTTAATTGTAATTAGGAATAACCATCTACGCGAAAAAATATTCTCTTCAAGAAAAAAAGCTGATTGCTCTCGTCTCGGTACAGCCGTAGCGTGGAGCAACCAGGAATGGTAGAAGAGGGATCGTACCGTATTTTGGCAAGCGTGATGGACTCGGAAAGCATTAAAAAATAAAAGTAAGCGCAATTGCAATACCTCTGGTATTGGTACTTGTTTAGAGCTTGTAGAGGTGCTTGGACTATGAGTGAAGTTCAATTTTTGGGCTATTCAAGAATCGAGCGTCGCGGTGACTCGCTGAGAGTGTCAAAAATGCCGATATTGAAGAATTCAGCACTCAAAAGCTTTCCTGGCGACCTCTCCTAGTCTGACAAACGCTGGATGAACGGAAGCGTCGATATTTTAAGCCGTCTCGATCGGTCAAAACTGAGAATTAGGTATCTCCAACAACCCCGGCTAGATTCGCTACTCCGAATGCTGCGGCGGGACTATGTGAATAAACATAACTTGATTCTAAGACCAGGAAAGAAAATAATTGTCACACCTCGCCGACTCTAATACCAGTTTCAAAAAAGAATGTAACAGTAGGTCCGTGCTCCAAACCCATATCCAGTAACTCAGTCCCCATCTAAAATCTAAAATGGTAGAAGCCGGAGGCTTGACCGAAAGATCCCCGAAACGATCAAAAACCCGGTTTCGAGCCGTCGTCCAGGCGTCCACGATTGTACTAGAAACCTGCTACCTGAGAATCAGGAGACTCTCGCCAGTGTCAGGTCTAGTTATAAAAAACAACTAAACTGTCTGTGTGTAGTAGTCTAAATGATGATGGTACTGGATGCTTCTAGGCATCTGTACACCCTCTCAGAG
>NZ_JANMZH010000895.1:0-1117 GCF_031383065.1 Microcoleus sp. OTE_8_concoct_300
CTAAGCCTTGACCAATCAATTCGCGATCGCTGTTGTGTTTCTCGCTGACAGTCATACCATCGGCAACCACAGCAGATAGCAGCGATTCAATACTGCCCAATGCTGCCAAAGCTAATGCCGGATTAATCAATTCTCGGATCAGCGTAAAATCATTACTGTGGGGAATCCCTTGGGGCATCGGCAACGATTGTGGAATAGAACCAATGGTGGGAACATCGAGGTGAAAGAAAGAGGCGATCGCCGTTGCCAGCACCAACCCTACCAATGAACCCGGTATAACAGTCGGAATCCTTGTCCAAAGTAGCTTGGTCAAAATCACCACAGTTGCTAACCCGACTGCCTGCAAGTTTAATCCTTCCCAATGGGTAAACGTCTGCCACAGTCCCGGTAAAAAATGTTCACTACGGGGTAACTGGAACCCAAAGAAATTATTCAACTGTCCGCAAAAAATAATCACAGCGATACCGTTGGTAAAACCTGCTGTGACTGGATAGGGAATAAACTTGATCAGTCTACCTAGTTTGGCAACGCCCAGGGCAACTTGAATAATTCCTGCCATTACCCCGGCAATCCACACTTTCTCGATACCATACTTGGTAACAATCCCAATTAGGACTACCGCCATCGCTCCAGTGGGCCCTGTAATCTGCACCGGGGAACCACCAAACACCGCCGCTACGGTTCCCGCCACAATTGCCGTGTAGAGTCCGGCTTTGGGTTCGACGCCACTGGCGACAGCAAACGCCAGGGCCAGAGGAAGGGCAACCACAGCGGCGGTTAGCCCACCAGTCAAATCACCTCGCCAATGCACAAAAGTACGATCGAACCAAGGCCGCAGACCACCCATGAAACTATTGGCTACTGTCATTAAGCTATAACTCCTGATGTCTTTGAATTTCTATATTTTAAAACTTTCAAAGTCTTGCGTAGATACTAACACTCTTGCAAAATTAGTGAGTCGGGGAAACGTTTTAGAGCCCCGACTTATCAAAGAAGTCGGGTATCTGAATCTCATTTACCGTGCCGATGGTAGCTGGATTTCGATACCGAGTTTGTTGCTAACATCGATCGCACTACTAGCAAAATCAGTCATCCCTGCGATCGGAATCGCGATCGC
>NZ_JANMZH010000923.1:0-1052 GCF_031383065.1 Microcoleus sp. OTE_8_concoct_300
GGAAATGGCGACAATGTAGCTACCTGAAAATTTTGGGATTTGTGGCAGCGATCGAGCATAATTGAGTTGAATTGAAATTAAAATCGCTAGAAAAAGACCGATTAAGAATGCGATCGTAATTCGATTAATTTTCAAGCCGAAATATTGTTTGCGATCCATAGCCAAATTTCCTCCAATCTTGATGGTTACTCAAACATTTCGTTCTTTAAATACTTCCTCTGCCAAAGCCACTGCCTGTTCCACTTTGACAAATCCCACATAGGGAATCATGTGCATAATTGCTTCAATAATTTCTTGACGATTTGCTCCCACATTCAGCGCACCATTGTTGAGAGTCCTCTGCCGCCCTAGCTGCAACAAAGCCAGACTCTGGCGGCGGAGTCGCGTTTCGCGCTCTTGGGGGGTTTGTTCTGCTTCCTTGGGCGGGGTGAGGTCGTACAAGGCGCACAAGGCCGTCGGCTGACCGTGGAACAGCAGTGGCTGAACCGATATCATTGCCCAGAAAGGGGTGCCGTCTGACTTTTTGCAGTGGAGTTCGTAGTCTTGGAGATATCCGTCTTTGGCGAGGGCGTCGAGTATATGCGGACGATCGCCCGGGTTGAAGTAAAAGTCTGGGGTGTGGTGGCCGATCAATTCTTCTAAGGGTATGTTCAGCAGAGAAGCCAATTGAGCGTTCGCATACAGAATTAAGCCGTCCGAAAGACGAGAAACTAATACCGGAACCGGAGTTGCTGAGGCGATCGCCCGAAACTGCTGTTCGCTTTCGCGCACTGCCAGCTCAGCTTTGACAAGCAGGTGAGCTTCCATCGTATCCGAATGTTCGGTATTAGTCTCCAGCAAAATTTCTAGGTCAGCCTTTTCGCGCTTCAAGTTTTCAAGTTCCGCACTCAGCCGCTGAACGTCCAAAAGTAGCTGTTCTCTTGATGGTTCTTCCTGCATAGCAATTGACTATTGGTAATGTTTAATCGGTTCAGAAGTTTTTTACGGTTTGGTGCTAGCTTAACTATGACTTATTCGCATTAACTTCTCTCTCCCCTCATCCCGGCGATCGG
>NZ_JANMZH010000052.1:0-1527 GCF_031383065.1 Microcoleus sp. OTE_8_concoct_300
TTAGAATACTTTCATCAAGATATCGGAATCGAAGAAGGCGCTTCGGATTAAGATTTAATTTGATCGCTGGTATTTATAATTATGAACTTTCTTTAAAGACTAAATTAGAGATCGCCTGAGACTTTCGCAAGAGGTCTATTATAAAAATAAGCCTTACCGTCAGTTTTTTTGCCGCTTTTTCTTAAAAAAGAACAATCAATAACAGCAATAATTGTGTGTTCATGGTTTAAGGCTTCTTTGAGAAAATATTGATTAAATTGTGGAAAGTTAAAGCTTTTGAGAAAGTGACGACGGTAGGTTTTTTTACTCAAACAGCTATAACGACTGAGATTCGTGAAGTTGATCTTGCCAGAGACCAGCAAAATAGTTGAAAATAAAGTGATTAAAAACTTCTTTTGGGGTTGACTAATCCCTGGTATTTGTTGTAAGATTGATTCCATAATGTTCATAAGGCAATCTGTTGAGCTTGTGTGTTTTTATAGCTTAACTTAAAAGAGTGCCTTTTTTTCTGTTTATTTTGGGTTCAGATTGCACTCACTTTTTTCACTTCTCTATTTTATTGCGATCGCCTTCCTCTTTAAAAACTGTCCGGAGTATTGAGATAACTAGTTAAACAAAATTAATTACACAAACAACTAATATGATATAATAAAACATATAGCGATTCTCAGATAAATGAGGTATACAGAAACCCTGTATTGTCAAGCTTTCCAGGTCAAAATTCGTACCTCACCTTTTTGAGAAAGGCTATAAGTTGTATTTAAAGAGGTTTTATATGTTTTTAATTCGAGATATCAATCCACTTTCGTTTAAATTTCTAAACCGAATTTATCGCGAAAGCAGACATCATCAAGTGCGTCTAGCAAGCACATTTTTTAATTTTGGTTTCACAAAATGTCAAAAATGAAAACCTGATTAAAATTTTTAAAGTTAGTTATAAGACCATGTATAACTGGTTAAATCGATGGGAATATGAGGGAATGCTGGGATTATACAATAAACCAGGTAGAGGCAGAAAAAAAACATTTAATTCTGCACAATCAGCTCAAATTAGAGAATGGGTAAAATTGCAACCAAAACAATTAAAGCAAGTAGTACAAAAAATCAAAAAAGCATGGTGTATTAATATAAGTACGGAAACAATTAAGAGAATAATAAAAAAAAAGTATGAGTTGGCCTAGGATGCGTCGAGGTGTTGGTGCCAAGCCAGACCCCATAGAATACAAGGAAAAAACAGAAAAATTGTCAGAATTAAAACAACTAGAAGATGAGAAAAAAATTGATTTATACTATTTGGATGAATCCGGATTTTGTGGCATCCCTTGTGTCCCTTATGGATGGCAATATCTTGGCGAATATTTGTCAATTGATAGTCGTAGAACTAAACGTTTAAATGTCTTGGGAATCATGAATCGGCAAAACACGCGACCTGCTTATGTTTCAGAGCAGACTATTAATTCTGATGTAATCATAGCCTGTATAGATACTTTCTTTGCTGTGGTGGAGCGGCCAACAGTTATTGTGGTA
>NZ_JANMZH010000054.1:0-26537 GCF_031383065.1 Microcoleus sp. OTE_8_concoct_300
TTAGAATACTTTCATCAAGATATCGGAATCGAAGAAGGCGCTTCGGATTAAGATTTAATTTGATCGCTGGTATTTATAATTATGAACTTTCTTTAAAGACTAAATTAGAGATCGCCTGAGACTTTCGCAAGAGGTCTATTAAAGAAAAAGACCTCCTAAGAGCTGGTGACATTATCTTTGTCAGGTCTAATGGTAATCGGGAACTCATTGGCAGAAGTTTGTTTATAAAAAATATCCAGGAATCAGTAACCCATTCTGCCTTTACAATCAAACTTCGATTTACGTCTAACCAAGTAATACCGAGATTTTATGCTTATCTGTTCCGTAGCTCATTGATGCGTCAGACTTTTTCAGCACAGGGAAACGGGACAAATATTTCTAACTTGAATCAAGGTATTTTATCTAACCTAGAAGTCCCACTTCCACCTCTCCCCATCCAGCACAAAATTGCTGCGATTCTCTCAGCGTATGATGACCTAATCGAGAATAACACGCGGCGGATTGAGATATTGGAAGAGATGGCGCGATCGATCTACCGCGAGTGGTTCGTCAACTTCCGCTTCCCCAGCCACGAACAGGTGCAGATGGTAGATTCAGAATTGGGGCTGATTCCTGAAGGGTGGGAACCTGTCAAGCTAGGAGACATTGCACAAGACATCCGACGAAGCATTAACCCTGACCTGATTAACCCAGAAACTCCCTACTTTGGATTAGAACACTTACCCAGAAAATCAATCGCGCTTTCAGAATGGGGAACAGCCAGCCAGGTGCAAAGTACAAAATTATTTTTCCACAAAGGCGAGATTCTCTTCGGTAAAATTAGACCCTATTTTCACAAGGTAGGTGTTGCACCAGTTGAAGGGGTTTGTTCATCGGATGCCGTAGTAATTAAAGCTAAAGCTACTGATTACTTTCCAATAGTGCTTGCTTGTGTTTCAAGCGAAGAATTTGTGGCTCATGCAACGCAGACATCTCAAGGTACAAAAATGCCGAGGGCTAATTGGGATGTTCTTATCAAGTATCCAGTTGTAATACCACCACTACCTCTTCTTTACCAATTTAATGAATTTGTGCAAAATACCCTGGCTCAAATTCATAACCTAATCTTCAAAAACAGAAACCTCCGTCAAACCCGCGACTTACTCCTTCCCAGACTCATCTCAGGCGAAATCGACGTAGAAAACCTCGACATCAACACCGACCAAATCGCCGCCTAACCTCATATAATATAGATAGATTCCACCGACACACTCTACCAATAACCCACCCTCGCAAAATTAGAGCAATTATGGTACAGACAAAACCAATCTCAAAAACCATCACCAGCTTAGACAACCTGGAAGAAAGATTTAATCTCCGTCCTACAGAAAACGCACAATTCTTTCCCGAATGGAATCAAAACTTACCCGAACTCACCGACTCAGAAACAGCAGCACTCGACCAAATTAGAAACCGATTTATTCGTCATCGAAAACGCGGGTCATTAGCCGAAGGAACCATCAATCACTTAGTCATTTCTCCCTTATTAACCCTAGCTGGCTTATACGACGAACCCTTCTTTGTCACCACAGAACCCGAAGTTCAACTTTTCCTAGAAGACAGAGACGAAATACTCAGAGGACGCATCGACACCCTGATTATTCAACAGCAACTCTGGGTATTAGTTGTAGAATCTAAATCAACAATCGCCTTTTCTGTGGCCCTACCCCAAGCCCTCACCTACTTGATAGCAAACCCCAACCCAGAACGCCCCGTTTATGGATTAATCACCAACGGTGACGAATTCCAATTTATTAAACTTTTAATCCAACCCAACCCGAACTACGATTTATCTAATATTTTCTCCCTGCTACTCCCCCATCGCAATCAACTTTATGACATTATGCGAATCCTCAAACAAATTAGACAAATAATGATTCAATCATCCTGATTAAAATATCATATTGTACAGACGTTCCGCTGGTACGTCTCTCTCTGTCTCTCTCTCCCCGTAATTACCCTTATGACCTTATACAAAAATAAATACCGAATTGAATCTGCCCGATGTCAGAATTGGGATTACACCTCCAACGGCTATTATTTCGTTACCATCTGCACTCAGAATCGACAATATTTTTTCGGTGATGTTGTGGCCGGCAAAATGCAGTTATCACCTGTTGGTCAAATCGTCGCTGAAGAATGGCAGAAAACAGCAGAAATCCGTTCTTATATCGAATTGGATGAATGGGTGATCATGCCCAACCATCTGCACGGAATTATCATTATCAAAAATCAACCTACACCACCCCTCGTAGAGACGCCCCGGTGGGGCGTCTCCCAACAGGAGGAGGAGACGTTCCACCGGAACGTCTCTACGACAACGATGACGGCAAAATCACGGTTAAAACCCAAATCTGTGGGGTCGATTATCGGTCAAATTAAAACAGCTTGTACCAAACGCATCTGGAAAGCTGGATTTGATGATTTCGAGTGGCAAGACCGATTTTATGACCATATCATCCGAGACGATCGATCTCTGCACAATATTCAGCAATACATTATCAACAACCCGGTTAAATGGGAATTAGACAAAAATAATCCCGCCAATTTATATATGTAAAACCATCCCCATCGTAGAGACGCCCTGCTAGGGCGTCTTCCGTCTTCACACAGAGTTCCAGACGTTCCAGTTCCAGACGTTCCAGCGGAACGTCTCTACAACAATATCGACATCATAAGGAGAAAGATTTCTGCATGAACCCACCCCACCCCGACTCAGAAGCAGCCCTAGAACTCTCAACCATCGCCCTATTTGAAAAACTCGGCTACACCACAGCCAACTGCTACAGCGAATGGAATAGCGGAACCAGCAACTTAGGGCGAGAAACCAGAAGCGAAGTAGTGCTCATCTCCAAACTACAACCAGCCCTAGAAAAACTCAACCCTCACCTCCCCAAACCAGCAATTAACCTCGCCATTGACGAACTGATCCGCGACAGAAACGCCCTCACCCTCGCCAACGCCAACCAGGAAATTTACAACCTCCTCAAAGATAGAGTAACAGTCACCTACCGCAACGACGACGGCGAAGAAATCACCGAAAACGTCACCGTCATCGACTGGAAAAACCCCACCAATAACAACTTTTTCCTCGCCTCCCAATTCTGGATTACCGGGGAACTGTACCCCCGCCGCCCCGATTTGATCGGCTTCATAAACGGCATTCCCCTGATATTTATCGAACTCAAAGCCTCCGAAGAACGAGTCGAACTCGCCTATCAAAATAACTTCTGCGACTACCGAAAAGAAATCCCGCAATTATTTTGGTACAACAGCATCGTCATCCTCTCCAACGGTAGCATCAGCAAAATCGCTAGCCTCACCGCCACCTGGGAGTATTTCTCAGACTGGAAAAAAATCAATAACGAAGGCGAACAAGGCATCATCTCCCTGGAAACCATAATTCGCGGAACCTGCGACAAAACCAAACTCTTAGATATAGTCGAAAACTTCACCTTATTTAGCGAAGAACAAGGCAATTTAATCAAACTCGTAGCCAAAAATCATCAGTATCTCGGCGTGAACAATTGCCTAGAAGCCGTACAAAACATCCGCGAAAATCAAGGCAAACTAGGCGTTTTTTGGCACACCCAAGGTAGCGGCAAAAGCTTCTCCATGCAGTTCTTTTCCCAGAAAGTCCACCGCACAATTACCGGAAACTGGACATTTGTAATTATCACCGATCGCGACGATTTAGACAACCAAATCTACAAAAACTTTGCCAAAACCGGCGCAGTCACCGAACCCGAACAAAATGTCCGCGCCAATAGCGGCGAACACCTCAAACAACTATTGACAGAAGACCACCGCTATGTATTCACATTAATTCAAAAATTCCGCACCCACAAAGGCGAAACCTACCCCAAACTTTCCGATCGAGATAATATCATAGTCATCGCCGACGAAGCCCACCGTTCGCAATACGACAGTTGGGCGGCCAACATGAGAACCGCATTACCCAACGCCGGGTTTATCGGCTTCACCGGGACACCCTTACTCGTGGGAGAAGAAGCTACCAAGCGCGTATTTGGCGACTACATCAGCATCTACAACTTCCGCCAATCCATCGAAGACGGCGCCACAGTTCCCCTCTTCTACGAAAACCGCACCCCCAAACTCGAACTCACCAACAGCGAACTCAATGAACAGATAGCCGATGCTATAGAATCAGCAGACTTAGATGAAGCCGAAGAGAATAAACTCGATCGCGAATTTGCGCGGGAATTACACCTGATCGCGCGAGAGGAACGCTTAGAGGAAATCGCCAAAGATATAGTCAGTCACTTTTTAGGGCGCGGCTACCAAGGTAAAGCAATGGTTGTCTCGATCGATCGCTTCACCGCTGTTAAAATGTATAACAAAGTCCAGCACTATTGGCAACAGCAATTAACTGATTTACAAAACCAACTCCTCACCGCCAACACCAGCAAACAAGAACAGCTAACCGCCCAGATTCAATACATCACCGAAACCGACATGGCCGTTATCATTTCCTCCTCCCAAAATGAGGAAGAAATCTTTAACAAAAAAGGCTTAACCATCAAACCCCACCGCCAACGCCTCGCCAAAGAAAAACCCGGATTAGACGAGAAATTCAAAGACGCGAATAACCCCCTGCGAATCGTCTTTGTCTGCGCGATGTGGATGACAGGATTTGACGCGCCCAGTTGTTCCACCATCTACCTCGACAAACCGATGCGAAACCACACCCTGATGCAAACAATCGCCAGGGCGAATCGCGTGTTTGGGGATAAAGTCAACGGGCTGATTGTAGACTATATCGGTGTTTTCCGCGACTTGCAAAAAGCCCTAGCAATTTACGGTTCCGCCTCCGGTGGCGATGTCAGAGAAGGCGACACGCCGGTACAATCGAAAGCCGCCTTAGTCGATGAATTGAGAAGTGCGATCGACCTTACGCTACAATTCTGTACTGAACGTGGCATCGCTTTTGACAAAATCCAAACCACCACCGAATCTTTCGCCCGTACCAAACTCTGGAATGATGTTGTCGAAGCCATCCTCATCAACGACGATTCCAAACAGCGATATCTAGCACTAACTCAGAACGTTAACAAACTCTACAAAGCCATTCTCCCCGACCCAGCAGCGGGCGAGTTCAATCCTAGTTTATATGCTTTTGCGGAAATTACCAAGCGCATCAAACAGCTAACCCCACACTCCGACATTACCGAAGTCAAAGCCGCTGTTGAAGAAATCCTCGATCGGTCGATCGGTACTTTAACATATGTCATTCCCGAATCCCGAGACGTTCCACCGGAACGTCTCTACTCGATCTGGGCCAGATTGACTTTGACGCCCTCAAAGCCCAGTTTGCATCGGGTTACAAACACACCGAAACAGAGAAACTTAAAGGCATAATTAGTAGTCAATTAACCCAGATGCTACGCCTCAACAAAAGCAGGATGAATTACTTAGACAAGTTCCAGCAAATGATTGATGAATATAATGCTGGTTCCCGCAATGTCGAGATATTTTTTGCCGATTTGGTCGAGTTTGCCCAAGAACTCAATATTGAGGATAAACGTGCAATATCCGAGAATTTGGCAGAAGAAGAATTAGCAATTTTTGACCTGTTGACCAAACCAGATATTACTTTAACCGAGAAAGAAAAGCTGGAAATCAAGAAAGTAGCAAAGGAGCTTTTGTCAACCCTCAAGCAAGAAAAATTAGTGTTAGATTGGCGCAGGCGACAGCAAACCAAGGCAGCAGTTAAAGTGGCGATCGAGGATATTTTAGATCGACTACCCGACAGCTACTCAACCGAAGCGTATCAGCGCAAATGTCAAGAGGTTTACCAGCACGTCTACGAATGTTATTCTGAGGCAGGGCGCAGTATTTACACCACAGCGGCTTGAAGCTGGTTTAAATGCCACCCACCCACAGCTTTTGTCAAAAATTCATCAAAAATTTATCAAAAATTTATCAAGGCTTTACCAACTCTTTGTCACCTTTACTGTAAGTTATGATACCGATCGCCAAAGTTGCCAGAATCTCCACAAATCCAGAATGGTTAATATTTAATTTCCCTATCTCCCTCCCTCTTCCTCCCTGTTTCCTTCCCCCCTCTCCCTGTTTCCCTCGCCCCTCTCCCTGTTTCACCCTAAAATTTGCAATTTTAGGGTGACAAATCATGGCAGGATCGTAGCGTGTTTTGATACCATGCAATCAAACGCAAGACAATCAGGGACTGCACTGGAGGTGCGTAAATGGAGCTTTTCGTAGAACAAAAACGGTGCTTGGATTGCTTGGTAAGCTCGATCGAGCAATTGGGAGGTCAAGTAGACATTCCAAAGCTGGAGCAGATAGCTGAGCTAATCATTCAAACGATGAGAGGGCCTTGGCGCTACTTTCACACGTCGGAACACATTTTTGAGGTCGGGGGGTCAGTCGATCCGATCGAGGTGCTGGCTGCGCTGTTTCACGACCTCGTGTACGTGCAAGTCGATCAGGGTGTAAGTTTCAATATTAGCAGCGCCCTTTCTCCTTTTGTCAAAGAGGTGCGATCGCAGTTAGTTATTAGAGATGAAACCGAACTGCCCGACGATGCCATGTATGAGTTGGTGGCCTCAGTATTTGGGTTTATTCCCGGCAAGGCTCTGTCTCCGTTTGCCGGCCAAAACGAATTTTTGAGTGGCGTTATTGCTGCCAAATCTTTGGAGGCTTTTTTGCCAGCTAGTACGATCGCCGAAATTGTCGCTTGCATCGAAGCTACTATTCCTTTTCGTCCGGTTTCGCCCAGGGGTTTGACTGCGATCGAACTTTTGCACCAGCGTTTGGTAAGTGCGAATCGCGATTTTAACTTCGGATGGAGCGAGGCCCAAACCATAGAAATTGTCAAGCGAGCGGTCAGGTTAGCAAATCGGGATGTAGAGAATTTTGCCTCTCCAAATTCCTCTAATTTCTTAGACAATACCTGGAACTTGATGCCAGAAACCAACCACGAATTGAGCAATGTCAATTCCTATACTGTTGGTGGATATCGCAGGTCTCTGCAAAAAATGGAAGGATTTTTGAACTTCCTCAAACCCGAACTGGTTTTCCAGCAGTTTATGCAAGAGCCGGACGATGAAACCTACGCTAACCTGATTGCCAGAACTCGAAAAAATATCGCAGTTGCTAAACTTTATCTGGGTATCAAGCTAATTACCATCGCCATTTTAGAAGCTCTTTCCTTACGTTTAGGGCGCGATATTCCGCTTTCAACTATGATGGGAGAATTGCGCGCACCAGGATTTCAAACATCTGTTTTGGAGGATTACTTGCCCAACAGACAGATCGCCTATGCCTTAGAAAATCAGTTGCAAAAAGAGGTGTTAAATTTGTTAGCAATAGGACGAAATCAAGAATCTCCCTACGATATTAAAAACTCTCCCGTAGCTACGTTTATTATCAAATCTATCGGCTTTGCTGAAACTGAAAACTTTTTGAAGAAAGCTCACGAGTTTTTTGCAGGTCATATTTCCTCGGAAGAGTTTCTCTCTTACTGTGCTCCCGATGTAATCGACACCATCACCTCCGGGGTGATGAAACTCTTTGACAGCAGGAAGAGGGCTTTAGGGAAAGTTAAATTAGCTCACCCAACTCTTTCTTAGGATAGGTTGGCACAATCTTAAAACGCTCTCGATCGCAGAACCTAATTATGTAAGGTGCAACCTAAGCACCTTACAAAAAAGTGGACGGAAAGCGGAAAGCTCAGCATAAGATACAGCAAAAGCGCGAGGCTCATCAGTGGTGGGTTGCCAATAAAATTTTCCGTAAATCTGATGCTGTCGCCGTCGAAGACTTGCAAATTAAAAATATGATGAAGCGGTGCAAACCCGTTGCTTCTGAAACCGGGCGATTCTTGCCCAATGGTCAGGCAGCAAAACCTGGTTTAAATCGTGCCATTGCTGACGCCAGTTGGTATGCGTTACCCAAAAACTTGAATATGTGGCTGCAAAGTCAGGCAAGAAACTATACAGAGTTGACCCTCGGCATACCAGTCAGACTTGCAGTAAGTGTCGCCACGTGGATAAAGAGAGTCGCAATGGTGAAAAGTTTATTTATACCAATTGCGGACATATCGACGATGCTAATTTACAACCTGCAAGCAATGTACGGAAAAAGGCAATAGAAACCTCTGGTTTGACTATTGCCAAAAGATTAAAAAAGGTACGGCGGGACTCGTCGAAACCTGTGCAATTGAGTCTTTTTGAGATTGAATTGCATGAACACTTATCAGACAACACGCTGCCATCAAAAGGCTCTCCGGCGTGTGGGCTCTTCCCCCAGAGAGAGAGCCTTCTGTTGTCGCTCTGGGATGTTAAGGAAGTAATTTCTTAAGAATCGAGGGCGTTTTTAGACCTGAGAGTTTCACTCGGTTCTTTCAATGATGATAGTCAAGTGAGCGACTAATGCACCGATCGCTCCTACTGCTGCAATGACTGGAAACAACGCCGCACCGATCACTCCGCCGACTACTCCCACCGTCAGAGGAAGTTCTACCAAGATCCGTCCCTCTTCATTTTTGATAATGATGCGGCGGATATTGCCTTCGTCAATCAGTTGTTTAACTTTAGCAACCAAATCGTCGCCGTTAATTTTCAACTCCTCAACGCTAACTTTTTGCTGAGTATAAGCAGGGGTTTCTAAAGGAGTCGTTTCAAAATTAACCTCACTAACTTTGTCGGCAGCAATTTTTTCAGATACAGGTATAGATTCTAGCTCTCTTGTCCCGACTGGTTCTTGTACGCGCTCTGTAGGTGTGTCCATTTTTTGTTCTCCTTTTAGGTAAAAGTATTTTTGTATAGAATTATATTGAAACATAACACGCAACTTTTTGTCGATCAATCATTCTTTTGGGTGATATTGCTGCTGCTGTCGTGCTTTTCTCTGTTCATCTTTGACAATCAAGCAATTTGGTCACCAGCGCCCCGATTTATCCGTGGAGCGAGAAAAAAACTCCGAATCCTCTTCACTTGCCCCCGGATCGATCGGTAGGGTCAATTGTAAAATTTAAAATCTAAAATCTAAAATCTAAAATCTAAAATCGATTGACGGCGATAGCCTAAAAGCCGTCCTCCGTGGGCGTTAGCTGCCGACTCCCCTTGTGCCGCAAGGTTAAGTGTCTGCTTCTTTTGCGTCGCACCGCCCCACCCTTAAAAAACATCCAATCGAGACAGCCAAAGGATGAGAGCGACATTCACACTCTCAGAGACTCAGACTCAAAAAGTGTACAGGTTGAAATACTGACATCGTACTGAAAGTGGGATCGTCGGGCCGTATATAGAGTTAGCACATCAAGCCCTTGCAAATCGCACATGGAAACTGTCGCTTACTTTCCTCAAATATCATTTCAATTTAGCGAGAGTGCGATCGCCCTCGCCTGCTTGAGCCCCCCCGAGGTTCCTCAAATCAACATCAAGCAGAGTTTCTAATGACAATTGCCTAAAATCAAAGGGAAGGAGAAGTAATAATGAGCGAAATATTGTCGCAACCAAACCAAGTTCCTCAAATTGAAGTGGAGGTTGAGGAAAAGTCGGGTAAAATAGAATTATTTCCTTCTGCATCTCCTTTATTCTCCGTGTGCGATTTGCCAGCGACAGAATTTGAATATCAAGTTGGCGGAAGTTTACCGGCGAATGCTCCTACCTACGTCACCAGAGCAGCCGATCGCGAACTTTACGACTCGTTAAAAGCCGGCGAGTTTTGCTACGTGCTCACCGGGCGGCAAATGGGAAAATCGAGTCTGCGGGTGCAAACAGCGCGCCGCTTGCAAGCAGAAAACACCGCCTGCGGGATTGTTGACATCACAGGAATTGGGACTGCCCAAATAACTCCCGCGCATTGGTATGCCGGCTTTACAGCCACTCTCGCCAACAGCTTTAAAATTAAGATTAATGTCAGGACTTGGTGGCGCGATCGAGAACACTTGCCGCCAGTCGTCAGATTAAATGAATTTATCGAACAGGTATTGCTTCCTTCTTGCGATCGCAATATCGTTATTTTTATCGATGAAATTGACAGCATTCTCTCCCTCAACTTCTCCAGTGACGACTTTTTTGCAATGTTGCGCGGCTGCTACAACAAACGCGCCGAAAATCCCGAATATAACCGCCTGACTTTTGCCTTATTTGGAGTCGCGACTCCTCAAAATTTAATCTCTGACAAAACCCGAACTCCGTTTAATATAGGTCGCGCCATTGAACTCAAAGGATTTGAGCTTGCAGAAGCCACACCTTTAGCTCAAGGATGGAGCGAAACCAGAGAAAATTCCTTAGAAATTCTCAAAGAAATATTAGCCTGGACGGGAGGACAGCCATTTCTCACTCACAAGATTTGTCAATTAACTGCTCAGAAGTTAGCAGCCGAAACCAGCAGCGACTCGAATCGCTCCGCCAACTGTCAATTATTCATTGCCGAATTAGTGCAGTTGAGTACATTGGAAAACTGGGAATTTCAAGACGAACCCGAACACCTAAAAACAATTCGCGATCGCCTCCTGAGAAATCCCCAGCGCACCGGCCGTTTGCTGGGACTTTACCAACAAATTTTAGCCAACGTGACTCTCCCGAACCAGACAGAAAAACCAGCAGCAGAGTTAAGCTATCTTAGCCCCCAGGCCGAGGGGTTGGCTTCGGGATCTGAAGACAGTTCCGAAAAAATGGAACTGTTACTCTCTGGTTTAATCGTCAAAGACCAAGGAAAACTGAGAGTTTACAACCCAATTTACGCCTCTGTTTTTAACCGAGAATGGATACACCAAGAATTAGCAAAGCGCAGGCCTTACTCCGAGTCGATCGTCGCTTGGGAAGCATCCAACCATAGCGACACTTCCCGCTTGCTGCAAGGCAGAGCTCTCGCAGAAGCGTTAACCTGGGCAGCAGACAAAAGTTTGGGCGATCGTGATTATCAATTTCTATCAGCTAGCCAAGAATTAGAAAATCGGGAAGTTCAAAGAGCTTTGGAACTAGAAAAAGCAGCCTCACAAATATTTGCAGAGGCAAATTTAGTATTGACTCAAGCTCAGCAAAAAGCCAAGCGAACAGTCCAATTAAGTTTGTTCGCACTCGCTGCAATTTCCGCAATCTCTGCTAGCGTCGTCGGGCACGCGCAGCGAGTTGCCACTCGTGCTGACACTCAAAAAAAACAAGCGATAATTACCCAAATTGAAGCGCTTAAATCCACCGCCGATATTTCCCTAAGCTACGACCAGCTAGGAGCTTTAATCGCAGCAGTCAGCGCGGCAAAAAAAATGCGAGAAATAGAAGTTTCCCCAGCGCTAAAAGCACAGACAGTAAATATACTGCACCAAACGCTAAATGCAGTCCGAGAACGCAATCGTTTGGCTAACGGACACACGGCTAGTTTCAGCTTGGATGGCAAGTTAATTGGGAGTGCGGGTGACAACTTTACTGTTAAAGTTTTTCAGCCCAACGGCAAACAGATTTTGAGTTTGCCCGGACACAGCAATTCAATTACTGAAGTGGTTTTTAGTCCAGACAGTCAGTTAATTGCTTCTACAAGTTTTGACAATACTGCCAGGATTTGGCGTAGGGACGGAACTTTACTGCAAATTTTGAAAGGACACCGAGATTTAGTTTGGAGCGCGAGTTTTAGCGCAAATTCCCAACTAATTGCTACTGCCAGTTCAGATAAAACTATTAAGATTTGGAGTACAGGGGGCGTTTTGCTGCAAACTTTAAAAGGACATACTAGACCAGTTACATCAGTCAGGTTCAGTCCCGACGGCAATATGTTGGCTTCCACCAGTCAGGATCGAACTGTCAAACTTTGGAAACGCAGCGGGGAAACACAGTTTCGACTTGAGAAAACTCTTTTAGGACACGGAGATGAAGTGTGGGGCTGCAATTTCTCCCCTGACGGCGAGATGATTGCCTCTGCGAGTCACGATTGGAAGGTGAAACTTTGGAACACCCGCGGCAAGTTGCTCAAAACTCTAGACGATTCTACAGCAGGTTTGGGTAGTGTCAGTTGGAGCGCCGATAGCAAGATGCTCTCCGGGGGCAGTATGGACGGTAACGTGAGACTTTGGCGCCCTGATGGCACTTTGCTGCAAACTTTTAGGGCACATCAAGCCGATGTGTGGAGTGTGAGTTTTAGTCCCGATCGCACAACTTTAGCATCTGCCGGGAAAGATTCGTCCGTGAAGCTTTGGAGTCTCGATGCTGCTAAAGTAGAAGCTGCAGAAGTTGACAAATTGCTCGCAATCGGCTGTCGCTGGCTTGGAGACTACCTGCAATACAATCCCCGCGTTGAGAGCGATCGGCATTTGTGCGAAAAAACTGACAATTGAGATATATTGGCAATTGCCCGAAACCGGTTTTGCCTGAATTCTAAAAGTGGGCGATCGGCTGCTGATTTGTCGCTAGTCTTGTTTTATTGTAATATAATTTTACGCAAGGGGTAATAGCAAATGTACTGTCACAGGTGGCAGAGGTCTATCCATCGTCAGCAAATTAATGTCATCAAACATTAAAAATAGTTAGGACTGCTATATTCGGATTAGTAGAATCTTGGATAGATAATATTTACTACATCGTCAGGTTTTACAGGGGTGTCTGCTATTAAATTCATCTAACCTGCAATATCATTTCGGGTGACACCAGCACGATTTAAGGCAAAAAAAATCATGCTGAATTAACTGGATTGGAGCGAGCACATGGGAGTTGATGACCAAGCTATAAAAAGATTAGAAAATGCAGTTCAAATAGTACGCAATAGTCCAGCCGCCAACCGCTACTGCCAATTACCAAAGGAGGGTGCAGTGTATGAAAATGACGGGTTGAGTCCCCTGAAATCGCCACTTGGTTTGCGATCGACTCTACAGGAATTAACCCTCTACGATTTTTTCCTAGAGTCTGAGTGTCCGGGGGACGAAGTTGCTAAAATTTTTCAGGCAAACCCTTTACTTCCCGGGATCATCATCACTCAGGAAGGAAAGTTTACAGGGATGATTTCGCGGCGGCGTTTTTTTGAACACATGAGCCGCCCCTACAGCTTGGAGTTATTTTCTCAACAGCCTTTGTTGATACTCTACCACTTTACTAAAACTGAGATGTTGGTTCTCGATCGCAAAACGTCAATTATGACGGCAGTGCGGCAGTCTTTGGAGCGATCGCCCGAACTAATCCACGAACCAATTGTAGTGCAGGTTGAGCCGGATCATTACCAACTTTTAGACGTGCACGAACTGCTACTTTCTCAGTTGCAAATTCACGAGTTAGCAACCGTGGCGATGCGGGAATCGCAAGCACAATTGAGGCACCAAGCTCAACAGCTAGAACTTGCCCTGCTGGAACTTCAGCGCACTCAAACTCAACTAATTCAAACAGAGAAAATGTCTTCTTTGGGGCAGTTAGTAGCAGGAGTAGCTCACGAAATTAATAATCCGATCGGCTTTATCTACAGCAATGTGCACCACGCTAAAGAGTACACTCAAGGCTTAATTCGGATGCTCGACATCTACCGGCAGCACTGTCCCGAATCCATCGCAGCAATTGAAGCGGAATCAGCAAAACTCGAACTCGATTATTTGCTGGAAGACTTGCCGAGAGTGTTAAATTCCATGCAGCAAGGTGCAGAAAGAGTGCGCGACATCGTTTTGTCGCTGCGGAATTTTTGCAGGTTAGACGAAGCTCAAATGAAGCAGGTCAACATTCACGACGGTATCAACAACACGATTATGCTTTTGCAAAGCCAGCTTAAAGGGAAACCCGGCCAGGAGGCGATCGCAATTCACAAAGAATACAGCGACTTGCCGCTGGTGCAGTGCTATCCCGGACAGCTCAATCAGGTATTTATGAATATTTTACTTAATGCCATTTACGCTCTTGGTGAGTGGAACAAACACCAAAATGTCGAGAAAACAAGCCAGAAAAAGTCCCAAGCAGGCGACCAAAAAGATTCCTGTACAAATACTCAATCATCAATTTCTAACTCTACCAGCCTGATTCCTGCCATTCGGATTCGCACGGAGTTAAGTGAGAGAAAAAAGGTAATAATTAAGATTTCTGACAACGGGCCTGGCATGACAGAAGATGTTCGGAAGCGGTTGTTTGACCCTTTCTTTACTACTAAACCTGTCGGTCAAGGAACCGGTTTGGGACTCTCGATTTGCTATGAAATTATTGTGAACCAACACGGTGGGGAATTGAAGTGCTTTTCGGAACCCGGAAAAGGAGCAGAATTTGCGATCGAGATTCCCCTTCAACAGTCTCCCACAACACAGATTTTACCTCGCTTTGCGTGATACAGCACAAGGAAGTTCGGCAACGAGGAATGTAGGAGATTTAACGGATTTAAAAGAATTACCACCTACGCAGCGGTGGCCAGAAACCGGGTTTTTTCACCCTTATATTTGGTTGCAGCCCGCACACGGGCTCCAAAAACCCGGTTTCTTAGGTGGGAGTGCGTCCACCACTGAAGAATAAAGCCCATCGCTAATGCGAACCTTTGCAAACCCACTTCCACAAAGGATGACTCGGCCCCTGTTGGCGAATGCGGCGCACTTGTTGTTCCAAACCCTGTTTTTCCCGCAGGGGCAATCCTCGCACCATATTGCGACTTTGCCAAGTGAGCACTCCTAAAGTCATCCCCAAGCACAAACCCAAACCGAGAGTCGGCCAGCGATGAAAAGATAAACCGTAGCGCACCGCCGCCCAAGTAAAGTGTTCTAACCACAAACCGATTTCGCGGCGCAAACCCCAAATGCTCAAAGAACCGACGCTAATCCACAGCAATATAACAGTTAACCAGCGGCCGTAAACTGTTAGTTTGTGAAGCCTTTGGACTTCTATTTGAAAATTTGCATCGCTTTCATTAGTCATTAGTTATTAGTCATTAGTCATTAGTTATTAGTCACCCGTCATACCAAATCCGACTTAAATACCCGCTTTATCTCTTAGTCCGCTTGGAGTGGACGAAAGTTTGACTCTTAAGCGATTTCAATATCCGAATCATAAAGTGGGTAACAAACCCGGATCTAGTATCATGTCGTTTTTACTGGCATCGGAATCATAATTTTTTGATTGCAGAAAACCTGAGGACTTTAGTCCTCACTACAAGCACCTTGATTACGGTTAATTGACCCGACATGATATGACTGATGAGCAATGACAATTAAACTTCCTCTGACGAGTTGATGGCTTCTACAGGGACAGCGATGGAGTTGCCCGTGCGACTGCGCCACCAAGCCAGCAGCGTGCTGGCAATGAAAATACTCGAATACGCACCAGCAATAAAGCCGACAATCAATGCTAAAGCAAAGTATTTGAGGGTTTCGCCGCCAAACAAAAAGATTGAAAACAATGTCAGCAGCGTTGTCATCGTCGTGTTAATTGACCTTCCCAGGGTCTGCATGACAGCATCATCGACAATTTGATTGATCGACTGTCCCGGATTTAGCTTGATTACTTCGCGCACGCGATCGTAAATTACCACTGTATCGTTAACAGAAAAACCGATAATTGTCAAGAGCGCGACCACAAATAAACTGTCAACTTCCACTCCTTGAACTAAACCCAAAAACGAGAAAACACCAAGAGTAACCAACACGTCGTGGAAGAGAGCAACGAAAGCAAAAAAGGCATAATCCAACTGAAACCGGAATGTTAGATAAACCGTAATTCCAGCAAAGGAAAGAAATAAAGCCAACAATCCCGAAGTAAACAACTGTTTGCCGAGGGTAGGCCCAACCGTATCAATTTGAGTAGATTGAGGAGCAAAAGCGCCTATTTTTTCGCTCAATGCTGTTTGCAACTTAGTCCGCTGTTCGACATCCAAAGTTTTCGTTCGTAACGATAAACCTCGCTGTTCTTTGCCGATAACTTGAATGCTGCTGCCACCTAAACCTTGGGTGTCCAGGACTTCGCGGACAACAGCAAGATCGATGGGTTTACAATTTTCCGGTTTCGTGCAGTCGAGTTCAAATTGCAGCCGAGTGCCACCAATAAAATCTAAACTGGGCCGCAGCGGTGCGCGGATATCGGGACGAGTCCAAGAAATTGCCATCGACACTATACCTGCAAGGATTATAGCGGCGGAAATACTCCACCAGAGCGATCGCTGTTTGATAACACTGAATTTCATAATTTGAACGAAGAGGGAAGTTCGGCAACGAGCAATGTACGGGATGTAATGGATGGAAGAAGGAAGGAAGGAGTTAGTTAAAAAACAGTCAACACTCAACAGTCAACAGTCAACAGTCAACACTCAACAGTTAACTATTAGCAGTTTTCGACAAATCGGGACAGAACCACTGAGGTTTCCGCAATGCTGGAAAGCTCAATACTACGAACAGCAGACTGCGGCTGCAAGTGAGCGCAGTAAACATACTCACTAGTACGCCCAATGCCAGAGTTACAGCAAACCCTTTAACTAAACCTGCGCCCAACCAGAACAAAGCAGCACAAGCAATAACTGTTGTGACGTTGCCGTCTAAAATGCTGGAAAAAGCGCGGTAAAAACCCGATTCGACCGATCGATAAAGCGATTTCCCCGCCCGCAACTCTTCCCGCGTGCGCTCAAAAATCAGCACGTTAGCATCCACTGCCATCCCGATGCTGAGCACAAAACCAGCAATTCCCGGCAGGGTTAATGTCACTCCCAAAAGCACGAAAGCTGCCCAAGTTAACAGAGCATAAATTAACAGAGCAATATTGGCAATTACGCCGGGGAGTCGATAGTAGGCAACCATGAAAATCAAGACTAAAACTAAGCCGCCGATACCTGCGTTAATACTGCTTTGAATGCTGTCTTTACCCAAGCTAGCGCCGATCGTGCGGTTTTCTACAATTTCGACAGGCACAGGCAAAGCGCCACCGCGCAATTGCACTGCCAAATCGTTGGCTTCTTGCGTTGTAAAGTTGCCTTGAATTACGGCACTCCCACCAGTAATTCCTGTTTGGGCAAATTCAACGCCGACGACTGGAGAACTGATCATTCTTTCGTCTAGGAAAATACCGATACTGCGTCCGGTGCCGGCTAAATTTTTCGTTAGTTGGGCAAATAGTTCGCCTCCAGGGGTATCGAAAACGAGAGCAACGTTCCAGTTGTTCCCAGAGGTCAAGGGTTGAGGTTGAGCGTCTTTGAGGTTTTCACCACCGAGTCCGCTGCTTTTGAAGAGTTTGGCGATCGCCTCATTGCTTCTTTTCAAAGCAGCCTGATTTTCTTTAATTGCTGCCTCATTGTTGCTAGTTTTCAATTCTGCTTGTTTGGCGAGTAATTCCTGCTGCAACTGCCTTTCAATAGCTAATTGTGCTTCTGTTCCCGGCAGTTGTTCCTGAAATTCTAGCTTGGCCGTGCCGCCCAAAACTCGTTCTGCTTGCTGCGGGTCATTTACTCCGGGCAACTGAACGAGAATTTGGTCTTCTCCTACTGTTTGCACTAATGCTTCGGAAACGCCCAAACCGTTGACGCGGTTTTCGACAATCCGCCGCACTGCTTCTAACATTCCCTGGTCTATTTTGGGAATTGTGGGGGTAGTTTTTACCTGAATTGTGAGTTGCGACCCTCCTTGCAAGTCTAATCCCAGCCGCGTCGGAATTGTTACTATTACAGTAATGGCGGCGATGATTAAAACCAAAATTAGGGCTAATATTGAACGTTGTTTTTGCATAGTTAATTATTAGTCATTGGTCAGTTGGCAGTTGTCAGTTGGCAGTTGGCGGTTGGCAGATTTTAGTCAACAGTCATCAGTCAACAGTCAACAGTCATCCGTCAACAGTCATCAGTCAACAGTCAACAGTCAACCAATGACTACTGACTAATCACTATTTATACTCGCAAAGCTACCATTTTTTGGACGGCTTCGACAATTTGAGTGGGCTGGACAATTGTCAGTCTTTCCAAATTGCCGTTGTAAGGTGTGGGAATATCTTGTGAAGACAGGCGCAAAACCGGTGCGTCGAGTTCGTCAAAAAATCGATCGCTGATTGAGGCAATTAGTTCGGCACCTATGCCTCCTGTTTTCATGCACTCCTCTACAATAATTACTTTGTGAGTTTTGCGAATGGATGCGCCAATTGTCTCCATGTCCAGGGGTTTGAGAGAAATTAGGTCGATTACTTCTGGATCGTAACCTTCTTTTACCAGTGCGGGCACGGCTTGTATGACGTGATGCCGCATCCTGGAATATGTCAAGATTGTGACATCTTTGCCCGATCGCACGATTTCTGCTTTGTCCAGCGGCACTAAATATTCTGTTTCTGGCAAATTTTCTTTGAGGTTGTAAAGAAGGACGTGCTCGAAAAACAGAACGGGGTTGTCGTCGCGGATGGCTGATTTTAAGAGTCCTTTGGCGTTGTAGGGAGTCGAACAGGCGACTATTTTCAAACCCGGTACTGCTTGGAAATATGCTTCTAGGCGCTGGGAGTGTTCCGCGCCGAGTTGCCGGCCCACGCCGCCTGGCCCGCGAATTACCATTGGCATTTTGAAGTTGCCGCCGGATGTGTAGCGCAGCATTCCGGCGTTGTTGGAAATTTGGTTGAAGGCCAGCAGCAAAAAGCCCATGTTCATGCCTTCGATGACCGGCCGCAGTCCCGTCATTGCTGCGCCTACTGCCATACCCGTAAAGCTATTTTCGGCGATCGGGGTGTCGAGCACTCTAAGTTCGCCGTATTTGTTGTAGAGGTCTTTGGTGACTTTATAGGAACCGCCGTATTGACCTACGTCTTCGCCGAGTACGAATACGGCGGAGTCGCGGGCCATTTCTTCGTCTAACGCCTCACGGAGGGCGTTGAACAATAAGGTTTCTGCCATAGTAGGTGAAGCAATGATTGCAGGAGGGTCAGATTAGAATCTTAACCTTTTGGGGGTGTGGATGAGGAGGCGATCGCAAATTTGACCGTTAAGACTTGAGATTTTGCCAACATCTATCATAACATTTGTATTCTGTCAATTTATTTTTAAGTTAAAATAATACTAACTTGCCTGCCCACAGCAGAGGAATATTATGCTCCAGACAAAAACTGAACTAACTCTGGAAGAGTTTCTCGTTGTTGGCGAAGGAGAAGGCGATATTACCTACGAACTTATTGACGAGCAAGCAGTACCGAAGATGTCACCTAAAAAATTTCATTCTCGCCTCACCCGAAGTCTAATAAAACTCCTCGAACAGTGGGGTGAGGAACGGGGAGAAATTGGTGTAGAATGGGCGGTAAGATTAACTAGACTGGGGCGAGACTGGGTGCCAGTACCAGACCTTTTATGTTTTTCTTACGAACGCTTATCTCCTGACTGGAATCAAGATGAAGCCTGTCCTGTAGTCCCAGAATTAGTCATCGAAATTATTTCACCCGAACAAACTTTCGGTCAGTTACTTGAATCGCTGGAGTAACATTAGGGATCGGAAAACTAGGAATTTCGCCCGGTTCCCAATCCATAACCAAGTCATAATCTAGATATTGCTGGAGACTATATTCACTGCTTTTCATCCGTTTATACCTCATCATTTAGTAAAATAAACCCTGCCAAAAAGATTTGTGCAGAAGTAAGAATGTTTTGATATTTCGCGGCCACCTCCCAGTTAACCAAAAACTTATATTTATTTTTATATAATAGTAAATTATATAAAAATAAGCATAAATTGTTTTTTGTTTCTTGAGGTAATAGATGTTATTTCTAGTTGTATATTGTATATAAAAATCACCGTACTTAGATTCGGGATTACCTCTTTTTGATTTAGTCAAACTACCCACTTTGTGATAAAATTTTATCCAAGGTACATAGAGCATTGTATGCCTTCCATCTCTCCAAATGCGATAAAAGAAATCTGTATCATCAGCATAAACGAAATACTTTTCGTCCATGACACCAATATCTGCAAAGACTTCTTTTTTGATTAACGTACAACAGGTGGGTGCATACTCTACTTTTTCAAGAGAGTTATATTGTTCTAAATCTTTTTCATTAATTCCTCTATGATGCGCTATGTAACCGTTTCTTTTATTAAAAAAGCCACCAGCATACCAGATCGTATCTGGAGACAAATGATACATCATTTTGGGAGTAGCAATGCTGCAATTGTTTTGCTTAATTACTTCCAGTAACTTGGAGAGCAAAGTTTTCTCAAATACAGTATCGTTATTAATTAACAAGATGGAATCGCAGCCCTCTTCTAAAGCCAATTGAATTCCTTGGTTGTTGGCGCCTGCTACTCCTAGATTAGCTGTATTTTTAATAACGGTTATGCGACAATCGTCCCACTCTTCAAGTTTATTTAATGTCCGATCTTTGGAAGCATTATCTATGACGTAAAGGCTAAAGTTTTCGTAAGTTTGTGCCAGCAAAGATTTCAAAAATTCTTCAATTACCTCCTCGCTGTTGAAGGTAACAGTCACTACTCCTATCTTATCCATTGTTTCAAAATCCCTTTTGTTTTTAGTTCTTCGAGCGATTTTTCGTAGCCATTGCTATGAATTTCCTGAGTTTTCACCCATTCGACAAACTTCGCTACACCTTCACTGAGACTGTATTGGGGTTCAAACCCTAGTTTCAGTCTGATTTTTGACAAATCGGCATAATTGTGACGGATATCTCCTACTCTAAAATCACCGCTGATCTGAATTTTAGTCTTGACATTATATTGTTCTTGAAGTGTCTCGGCAATTTTCAATATAGATATTTTTTCTCCAGTACCTACGTTAAAAATCTGATTATTTGCTTCATCTTTCTCGAGGCCCCTAATCGTAGCCTCAACCACATCGTCTATGTAAACAAAATCCCTAACTTGATTCCCATCTTCAAAAATATTAAGATCATTGCCCTTTAACATGATGGTCGAAAAAATCGGCAAAATGCCCGTATATGTATTGGCAAGTGATTGTCCTATTCCGTAAACATTTTGGTATCTAAATATGACTGAAATAATATCTATTGAATTGCATATGTTGATTACCATTTGTTCCTGACATTGCTTGGTAATAGCATAAATAGATAAGGGACTTGGAGGTGATTCTTCGTCAGTGGGAAGCAAATCTATAGGCTGGTTGCAAATAGGACATTTGAGTTCAAAGTCACCATTTAGTAAGTCTGCGTATTGGCGAAGTTTGGGATATACATCCTTGTGGGTGGGGCAATAATATTTTCCTTCTCCATAAATTGATCTGGATGATGCCAAAACAAATTTTTTGACGCAGTTATTGCTGTTAACAAGGCTGTCCAGGAGAGTTGCCGTACCTCTAACGTTTACATCTACATAATTTTCAACTTGATACATCGATTGTCCTGTGCCTGTTTCAGCAGCCAAATGAACTATCACATCTTGATTTTTAACTGCTTTTAAACAAACGTCTCGATCGCGTATATCTCCTTTGATAAAATGAGTAAAATTTTGCAAAAATTCAGATAATGAGGTGTTGTAACTATTTCCATGTATCTGAATTGATAAATTATCTAAAATAGTAACGTTCCAACCTTTTTTCAAAAATTGAACAGCTAAACTTGAGCCGATAAAACCAGCTCCACCCGTGATTAAGATGTTTTTCATTATGTTTGATGCTTTGACACAACTCAGTCACTTATTATAGCTGGAGCCTTTACTGCTACTTTTATTCCTGACTCAGCACAGTAGTTTCTGCCTAGCCACACCATTTCAATACTCAAACTGCCACAAATAACCGCAGATGAGGAATAATACTTTACGAAGAATAGGAATTAAAGATTAACTCTCAATACACTAAAGCATTATTATTAACTTTACAAAAAAAAATATATTTCTTTACATGAATGTCTCACGATCGCTTTCCCTAACTTCAAAATAGGTCTAAATTTTGCCATTTTGGTAGATTTGTAATCTTAAATCCGCGTCGAACAACCCTGTTTTGCAAAGACTGTAAATTGCCCCCCCGCAACGAGATCGCCGGCTCTCTAGTCCACGCATCGTGAGGCTGTGATACCAAATCCTAGTTAGCCACCCCCTTGATGATTCGGTCGTTGAAAGGGCGATCGCGGGGGGGATTTCCCTGACACAAACTTTCGTGCGCAGGTACGCGGCCATGCGGACTAAAGAATAAAGGGGTAGTAGACCCGGATTTGGTACGATCTGATGTCCGGAGGCTCGCTTACTATACAGCTTACTTATTGAGGTATTTACATTTCAGAAAAATGTTTTTCCAATAAATCGTGAATAAATCGATAGCGCCGATCGCCAGTTTTTTGCAGCAACAAGCGATCGCCCGCAGCATCGAGAAAACGCCTGTAATCCCAAGGAATGTAGCCCTTCGACCACAGCACGAGGTGCAATATAAACCTTTCAATCCCCGGAATTCCCGGCAACAAAGCACTAATTACCGCAGCAACAGCACCGGCAATTACTCCCCAAATCGACCCGGAGACTAGGCTGGCAATTAATCCCAAAATCACCCAAATCAGCCCGCCAACCAGCTTAACTCCAAACTGATACTTGCGCCGTTCCTCGTCTGTTTGCAGCCAGCTAGACGGTATGCGATCGAGGTAAAATTCTTGAATTCCTTGCTCTTCCATCCTTCTGGCCAACCATCCCAGCCAGTGGCGAATTTGTTCCGGCCGCAGTTCCTTACCTCTGGGATACTGCTTGACTTCCCGGGTCATTTGGTGGCGAATATAGGCAGTTAACAGATATTTGCGCTGTTCTTCTGCAGAAGTTATGCGCTTCCAAGATTCGATTAAAATATCTTCATAAGCCAGAGCCATCATGCTCAAAAGCAAGGGGACTTTGGCAAATTTCAACAACTCCGGCTCGCGCTCAATGCTGTACCAAAGTTCGCGGCTTCGGGCTTCTAGCAGATAATTTTGAATTTGAGTTTCTGTTAAAGGTTTCAATAAAACCGCTGCTTGCAGGCGAAATCTAGTATCGCAGTTTTTGTAAGCTTCAAAACTGCTGCAAGCTACTAAATGTTTGGGCTTCAATTCGCTTTCAACAAACTGATTGATTGCTTGAATGCAGATATTTTGGCGGTGGGTTTCTACTTCGTCCAAGCCGTCGAGGAGAGGCAGCAATTTTTGTTCGGCAAGCCATTTTTTGCCGACAGCAGGAGAGATGCGGTATTTGAACTGAAGTTGAGCAATTAACCAATCTGCGATCGCCCCGGATTCTGCTTTCCACGATCCGAGTTCAAACAGCACTGGTACTGGTAAACTAGCATCTTTTTGGGCGCGAGAAACTAACACCCGAGCTAATTCTAGCAGGGTCGTAGTTTTGCCGGAACCCGTCGCTCCCAAAATTACCAATTTGCCGCCGGTGCGCGAGAACACTTTAGCAACGCTTGCTTTGGGAGGAAGCCGAAAACTCGGACGGTTGCCGGCTTTGACTTCCACATCCCAACAGCGGTTAACACCCGTTGGCGGCGAGTCTTGGCTGAGGTTAGCTAGCACAGCAGCGTGCAAAGACTGCCCGAGGCCTGCTTGGACTTCCTGCTTCACCTCCTCCAACAATCGATCGCGGGGCGGTTGTAATCTCAGAGGAATGAATCTTGACATTTTAGTTACCGATACTTTTTTGCTAACAAATGCTAACAAACATATAAATTAAGAGAATCTCTTAACAAAGGCGTATCAACCAATGCCCGAAGGAAAATCCCACGAGCACCGTTTAAATCCCGATCCATCTTCAACCCAGTGGCTGCGGACAAGATAGTTCTTGCCCCACCTAGCTTTTGGACAATTTCGCCCGTCCATGAAACAGTCTTTGATGTATATGCTTCGTTGCAATCAATCACAAGTTTTGAATTTTCCCAAGCTTTCCACTTGAGAAAGGTTTTAAACTCATAATGACTTAGGGTTAACATTTGTCTAACCGTTTTATTTCTTAATTTGCGACGTGACTTGGATACCATCTGAGAAGTCTCAAATGTGGGCAGTACAATCACATCAAAATTATCAACCAAGAATCTAGCTACCTTATGATGTAACTCTTTAATCAAATTCTTAATTTTGCAACGAAGCCTACTGGCTGCTTTCTTGAATCTTCTTTTTTGCTGACTAGAAGCTTGAGAAATCTTTGACACCAATTTGTCCAAACGAAAACATAATTTCTGAACATACAAATTAGAATCATTTCCTAGCCAGCCATAAGAATCTTCACCAAAAAAAGTCATGAACGTGCGAACACCGGGATCTAGGGCAACTAGCCGACCTTGTTTATCAGTCTTAACTTGTTGCACTTCTTCAGAGATCATCAGGTAATACTCGCCATAGGCAAGAGTCAGCCTGCCATCACTGAAAGTCTGAGGCAAAGCTTCATTTAATGAACACTTGCCTAGAATCGAATGGTAAATACCACAGTTTTTTATGGCGGATTTTGGCACATAGATAGACTGCTTGGTATCTTTTTTGCTGCGAAATCTACACTTACGAATTTGACCATCTTTCTTGAATCCCTGTTTGGCTGCTTTAACTGCTGAGCAAGCATCTTTGATGGCAATTGATTTAATTTGGAAAGGTACAGACTTTGCCCATTCTGGCAAACTGTTGAGTATTCCGGTTTTGATTACCATCCAATTAGCTTTCGTCCCTGGTTCTTGCAAGTATTTGATAGTCGTGTTGTAGACAAAACGACTAACGCCAAACCATTGTTTGATTAATGCTTTTTGTTCAGAATTTAGGAATAGACGGATCTTCCTTGATTTTCTTGCTATAATTTCTGAGTCCGTGCATTCTGCAACTAAAGACGTGAAGGATGGCGAGAAGATCGTTTGTGAGTTCGGTCTCGGGGCAGTGAACAATTCGGTCGAGAACCACGATTTTTCCACCGTTTTGTTCGGCCATAAACTGGAATAGTTCAAATCCGAATCTACACAATCTGTCGCGACAGGCAAGAACAATTGTGAGCTGATCGCCCCGCATAAATCTGACCAGTAGGGCTTGCAATCCTTTCCTTTTAAAGTTGAGTCCTGAGCCGATATCTTGGATGATTTCGGCGTCTGGATATTGCTGCTGCATGAATTCAACTTGTCTTGCGAGGTCGTCTCGCTGCGAAGCTGAACTAACTCGGCAGTAGCAAACAATGGTAGTTCTAGTTGCACCGCGCTGATAGGACTCGACATCGTAAAGTCTTTGCCCTGCTTCGTTTTTGATGCTTTTGATCTTCCCTTCATCTGCGTATTTTCTTAAGGTATGGGGATGCAAGCCCAGAAATTCGACCGCTTTCCTGAGTGGTACGTATGGCATGGAGCAAATAGTAGCATATATAAGTGAATATAAGCAAATTATTTACTGTTGCTCAACCTCGCGCTGAACGCTTACCTTGCCAGATTTGCGCGAAAATGATCCAAAGCAAGATTACCATCAGTACAGGCGTCCAGTATATATTGGCTCAAATTATGGCGGCAATTATCCAGGTAAAATTTTATATAAAAATCCTGACCCAGCGGCTCGCACTAGGTATTTTCACTATAAATTAACTGGCGATCGCCCCAACTCCCAAACAAAAATTATTAGTATAAATAATACAGAGAGGTCAATTATGCCATTTACTTCTACCCAAATCATCATCACAGGCTTAGCAGGAGTGGCAACAGCGGTGGGAGTTGCTGTTGCAACTATACAGTCGGGTGCGATGAAACCATCCAATCCTCCCCTTCCAGAATCGCCGGCATCCACCAAAAACCAGATTGCAGCGGTGGCGGCGAACAACCCCGAATCTGGGCAACCAGAACCTCTGCAAGCAGCAACCCAGCCTGCAGAATCTCCCCCATCTCAATCTCAACCAGCCAAAACCCCAGCAGTTCAACCCTCGCTAGTTGCAGAAGTCTCTGGACCAAAAGTTGGGCCAGTAATGGTCACACCGCCAAATTCGGGTTGCAAAATCACGCAGGCTATAGTCAGCGATCCGAATCCACCGCTAAATGTGCGATCGAACCCCCAAGTAAGGGACAGCCAAATAGTAGGAAAACTTAATAATAATACCTTTGTTTCCGTCGCCGAAGAACAAAACGGCTGGTTGCGAATTACCGATCCGCCAGGTTGGATTGCCAAAAACCGCACCGAAAGCAGTTGTTCTAACGTCAACCAGCAGATTAATTTTCTACCGGGAGGAGATGAGGCGATCGTCAAAGGTCGAATTATCGGCGGCGGCAGTCATTCTTACATAATTCGCGCCGCTAAGGGTCAAACTATGACTGTTAGGAATCGGAAAGATGTTTTCCCCCAAATTATAGCTCCGGGTGGCGAACTTTTAGCAGGAAATCCTTATGAAGGCAATGAAACAGAGTGGAGTGGAAAAGTGCCAGTTACTGGCAATTACACATTACAACTAGACTCAAATTTCCGGGGGTACGAATACGAATTTTCGGTAAAATTGCGATAAGTTTTGTGACCTATGTAGGGACACGGCAGTGCCTACCCGGATCTGCGACTTTTAATAAGTAGTCAAACAAAATTAATTACACAAATCAAATAATATGATATACTAAAAACATCAAGTTTTATTTAAAGAGGTTTTATATGTTTTTACTTCGAGACATTAATCCACTTTCATTGAAATTGCTAAACCGAATTTA
>NZ_JANMZH010000056.1:0-15722 GCF_031383065.1 Microcoleus sp. OTE_8_concoct_300
TTAGAATACTTTCATCAAGATATCGGAATCGAAGAAGGCGCTTCGGATTAAGATTTAATTTGATCGCTGGTATTTATAATTATGAACTTTCTTTAAAGACTAAATTAGAGATCGCCTGAGACTTTCGCAAGAGGTCTACTAGAAATTTCCTGACTTTTAGGAAGGGATTTAAGAAATTAAAGCCGTCCTAGAAGGACAGGGTTTTAGACCCAATTTCCTTGATAAACTAAACCGCGATGAGCCAAATCGAAGGAGTCAACGGTGGCCATGCCGGCACCGCGGGCTGTCATCGCAGCATTTACTCGCATATTTACACTGTCGCCGCAGCTAGACCAAACATTAGCTACAGTGGCTAAGCTATCTCGAACATTATAGTTAGTTTCGCCGCTCAAATTCCGATTAAAAACTGGGCCGCGGGCTCCAGCGAAAAAATATTCTGCTCGCAGGTTGCCTGTGGTTTTAGGAGCAACGTAGCCGCGGTAATCAGCATCGTAGATAGAAATTTGGTAGCCTTGGGGTACTTTGATGGGAATGCTCAGATTGCAGCTTTTCCGGCTTTCTGCTGAGACATTTCCCTGGGCTGCAAACTTATCAAATAGGATGGTGAGTTCTTGACCGTCGGGACTGACGCTGACGCTGGCGGAGCGATCTGGGCAACCGCTACCGCCGTAGCTTGCACCTAAAATTTGAACGGCCGGATTAGCAAAGGCGGGGCTGATAGAAGCAGTCATTAATGCGGTAGCTAGCAATAGTTTTATAAACTTCATGGATGTTCTCCTTAATAAGTTAAGTTGTGTGTTAAAAACCCCTTAAAGAATTGAAGCTAAATTTAGGTAAGCTTCTTTAAACTTGGATGGGGCCGCTTTCATGTTGCAAGATGAAAAGCCTGTTAAGCCAAGCTGATGACCTTAAGTGCATTACCTATATCGGGTTTTTTCGATTAATAAATTCATCGAAAAAATAGGTTTTCTGCTGACACTTTCTAAGATTCGTATCTGTTCGTGACACTTCCGGAAGATTTAGGTGCGAAACTCCGGATCTGTTTTAAAGGGCTTGGACGGAGGACGAGACAGCGAGGGAGACCAGCCGGGAGGCTTTTGGGCCCGGATCTGCGATCCCAGGAAGAGCGCGGGAAGGAGAGGAAACGAGAGAATGACATACTTGTGTATTTTCAAACCTCGCATACTTAGTGTGGTGCTGCGCCCAAAAAAGGCAAGTGTAGAAGCGAATTTTATTCGCGCGGTATTCGTGTTTTAAATACGGGTTTGATATAAGTAGTCCTGGACGCAGGGGCGGCTATAAACCTGTTTTTTTTCGCGTCAAAAGTGCGTCCAGAACTGATAAGTTAGAATAAAGCAGATTAATTGTTAAAAAAAATGAGTGCTAAAGTTACTGTCATCGACCATCCTTTGATACAGCACAAGTTAACTCTAATGCGGCAAACTCAAACGAGCACGGCAAAATTTCGCCAACTGCTCAAAGAGATTGGGATGCTGCTAGCCTATGAAGTGACGCGAGATTTGCCACTAAAATACGAAGAAATAGAAACGCCGATCGCAAAAATGAATGCACCGGTGCTGGCTGCGTCCAAGAAAATTGTTATTATTTCGATTATGCGCGCCGGTCAGGGATTGTTAGATAGTATTTTAGAACTGATTCCGTCAGCGAGGGTAGGACATATTGGTTTGTACCGCGATCCGACAACTCGGATGGCGATCGAATATTATTTCAAAGTTCCCCAGGATATCGAACAGCGAGATGTTTTAATTGTCGATCCGATGCTGGCTACTGGTAATTCAGCAGTGGCGGCAGTGGATAGGCTTAAAGAAGTTAATCCGAAGTCTATTAAGTTTTTGTGCTTGCTGGCGGCGCCGGAGGGACTTAAGCACTTTCACGAACAACACCCTGACGTGCAGATTTATACGGCGGCAGTTGACGAGTGTTTGGACGATCGCGGCTATATTGTACCCGGACTGGGAGATGCAGGCGATCGGCTTTACGGCACTATGTGAATTCAATAAAATGATTTTGGGCTGTATAGGCCTATACATTCATTTAACAGTAAGTTTTCTAACATAAGTAGTGGTTTGATAGTGCCAGACAATGTAAATTGTAAGATTTTAATGTCAGGGAAAGCCTATATAGAGCAAGGATTGTAGGATTTTCTGACGTGAAATTCGTAAATTGCATTATCTCAATGTATTTACTGCATCTTATGGGTAAAATCTCTGCCTTTAGTGTAATTAATCACAGGAATTAGTTCATAAGATAGATGTATGAAGCTCAGCGTTTGCGATCGACTACTAACATTTTTTGGATGAGGAAAAAAGAATGGAGACTACAGCACAGAAAGAAGCCACACTTCAGCCTGTTGAGGAAGTGAAAATTAACACTATCAACAGTTTGGAGTTTGAGCTTTGGGCTAAAGCGGTGAAACGGCAGATGATTGCAGCACTCTCCAAAAAGGGCGCGATTTGACATCTCTGGGTTTTTTTTTGCGCAAGTTGTGTTAAGTTAATTAACAAAATTTTTGTCTGCTTTGTTGTCCGATCTCGATAGGAGGGAGGGGAAGAGTTTTGAGATTGCGCCTCTTTCGGAGTTGCGGGAGGGGATAACAAAGCATTTTCCTTCTTCCTAGTTTTGGAGGCATGGGTGGCCCGAAACCGGTTTTTTTTACGAAAATACTTCTGTTACAATCGGCAGAAACGGTAAAAAAACCCGGTTTCTTGGTGTCATATCATGTCCGATCGAGTGACCGCGATTAAAAGGGCGGGTTTTTAAGATTGTCAATTATTGGCAGATATTTTTCGTGAACCCGCCCCTACCGTATTAGGGGGTAATCGAGCGGACATGATATCAAAAGTGCGTGCGGGACTGAACTCTTGGCCGAATGCTTTTTGCCAGATCACGATCGCTTGTCAACCGCCGCCAGCAAGCGCAGACTTCCGTCTTGAATCTGCACTGCTTTCACCGTTCCCACAGCAACTCTTTGTTGACCGTTAGCCATCGCTACCTCAATCTTAATCTTGGGGTCAGCCTGCAATCCCAGGCGCCCCCACAGCCACTTGACTTGGGTAGCAGGAAAAGAGCGCACTTCTACATCCCAAAAGGGCGAATTAACCCAGCGGCTACCGTCATAAAAACTCGCTACTTGCACCTGATACCAAACTTGTTCTCCGGCCAATTTTAACTCGTTTTTGGGTTCGGGTTCCAGCCACTCAGCGGGATTGATACTGCTAATTAAAGTAGCAGATCCCATAATTTGACTCTTGTGGTCTTCTAAACTTTTAGCCTGAGAAACTGCTTCCTGCAGTTTGTTGACCAAATTCCGAATTCGACTTCTTGTTTCGCTGTCAGTATCTGATTGCTGGTCGAGCCAATTCATCGCCTCGCGAGTTCCGTCTTGAGAGGCTACAATCAGGGCGCCCCAAGCCTTGACATCGGCGTCAGCGGCATTCACTCTCAAGGCGGCGTCTACGCGGTTCCAGATCCGTCCGCCGTCATTTTTGAGGGTTGTGGCAATTTCGTTACTGTTGCTCGCATCGGCTTCAAATACTTGCAAAGCTTGAGTCCAGCGGCCGTCGATCAATTCTGCGAGAACTTGTTGACCGGGACTGGCCCAAGATGCGATCGCCTGAGCCCGAGTAATTTTAGCGTGAAATTCGATCGTTTCTAGCTGAGCTTGCGCGACTGCGGGCCACTTTTTGCCGGCTTTCCCCTTCGCCACACGCATGACATTTAATGCTGGAGACCACAGCCCGCTTTTTGCCAGTCGCAGCCCATTTTTGTAAGTCTCGTCATTGAAGGCAAATTCTTCTAAAGAAATGGCGGTTAACTGAACTGGGTTCGGCAAAAATTTGCGCGGGCTAATTTGATAAAGGGTAAATTGCGGCTCTAAACCAATTGTTTGGTCGATCGCCAACTGGGGGTTTTCCCCCTTAACAATTTGCTGCCAATTCGGCGGTTGTCCGGCCGCACTCGCCCACTCCAACAGCGAGATTAAATGATTTTGGCTGGGGTTGTAGCGAACGACTTGTCCGTAGGGAATTTTCTTGTCGCCCCGGATTAGTTGACCGCTGACATTCAACCAAATGCCGGAGGCGGGGGGCTTTCCGTCAAAGCGGCGCAGTTCTGTTAGGGGTAGCGACTGATTCGAGGCTTGATTGTTAGATGTAGAGTCAGCTAAAGAAGCCATGACAAAAGATTCCGCCGGGCCTTCTACGTTCATAGAACTTGCTAGCTGAAAATATTGCTCTTTATCGGAACTGCGATCGGGAAACTGCACCTGCTTGTACACCCGAAGTTCGACAATTTGACCGCAAGGATTTTTGCAAACACTAGAAGCCTTAACAGTTCTTTCTACCATCACCGGCAAGAGCAAATCGGAAATAGAATTATCGCCGGATTGAGCGACGGGAAGTGGGAGGGGTTCTCCGGTTACGAATCCCAATTTGCGGACGCTGGCTTTGATTTGATCGAGAGTTTGGATCGAATCTCTGCTACCTGTAGGCAGGCGCGACCATTCCGGCACAAACTCAGAGATCAACTTGTTGCCGTTGGGATCGACAATTAGCTGATAACTCAGCCAAGCGCCGCCTCCCATCAAAGCTGCACAGCCACACAAAACGCTGAGGGCTGTCAAATTAGCTACCAGTCTTTTCCAGGGATATCTGGCGCGAGTTGGGGGAGTAGGTATTAGAAGCTGGGACTCTTGAAGATTTTTGGGGCGTCGGGTTTGGCGACGGCGTCTTGTCGGAGGAGGAGCAACTTTTCGATTTTCTGGGGGTAAGGCTCGATTTTTTGAGGGGTTAATTTTGTGTTCCATCGTCCCATTTTAGAATTTAGATTTTAGAATTTAGAGTTTAAAATTGCAATAGCCGATCGTACTGCCGACCTATGATATCCCAGGTATATTGGCTTTCAACGAGCGATCGGGCGCTGACAGAGAGCTCCTGTCTTAGCTGGTGATTTTCAAACAAACTGGTAATCGCCTCAACATACTCGTGAACTTTGTTCGCCCGCAAGGCCCTTCTCGGTTGTGGGCCGCCATCGACGGCTAAACCCTCCAAACCTCGATCGCTCGCAACGACGGGGGTTCCCGCTGCCATCGCCTCCAAAGTTTTATTTTTAATCCCAAAACCAATCCGCATCGGCACCACACACACAGCAGCTTGATGCAAATATTCTGCCACCCTTTGCACCCGACCTACTACTTGAATTCCCGGGAGTTTCCCCAAGGCGAGCACGGAGGGGACTGGCGAGGCCCCGACTAGGGTGAGGGTGGCATCAGGATACCGCTGCTGCAAAGCCGGCAGTATTTGCAAACTGAGAAACCGCGCGGCGTCAATATTGGGCAAATTGTTCATTGCGCCTGCAAAAATTAAGGTGTGTCCTCCCGGATCGATCGATCGGTAGGGAAATTGGGTCAAATCCACGCCGTTAGGAATTACATCAATGGGAGGTACAAAAAAATCTTGTTTTCCTCGCACCCGAACCGGAGGCGACAGCAATTCTAGAAGTTGCTCTCTGTCTGTGGATGTTGTCGCGACAATGCGGGAGAATTTGGAACAGTAGCGTTTTTCGTAGCGGGCGAGTAGCGGTAAATTCAGTCGATCGCGCAGGGGTTTTTCCGAGGTGCCAGTTGCTAACATTTCCCTGCAAGTTCCCCAAACGGAACTGTGAATGTTTGCCACTGTCAGCACTTTTTGCCGCCATTCTGGACGCACGTAAATCTCGTTAACGCTGTGTTCGCAGGTGACAGCATCGCATTTGCCTGCTGTTACCAATTCGTCTGCCCAATTCTGCATTGCTTGGGAGTAGCTTGAGAGTACGTTCGGAGGCGTCCCGGACAACAAAAATCGACTGAATCTGTGGAATTTTCCTATTATTTCAGAGAACCCCCCCTCAGTCCCCCCCTTATTGAGGGGGGGAGGCAAGAAGCTCTCTTCAAGCCCCTGGTGCAGAGTTAGCCCCCCCTTGCCAAGGGGGGGTTGGGGGGGTGCTAGCGGGTTCGCCAAGAAGCCCTCCTCAAGCCCCTGGTGCAGAGTTGGCTCCCCCTTGATAAGGGGGGGTTGGGGGGGTACTTGCGGGTTGGGAAAAACTGCCAATTCTGCAACTTGCTGGCGCAATGCGTCGATTTGTGCGTCGGTGACATCGGGCGATCGCACTGTACCGAGAATTACATTATGCCGTAGGCTCAAGTATTGCAATAAATTAAACGTCCTTACCTGAGTTCCTCCGCGGCTTGGCGGATAGGGAAAAGTCGAGGAAAGCATCAAAATCTTCATGGGATGTGGGATAAATAAAGTTGCCGCTTGCGCGATAAAATTGATTAATAAAAGGTTTTTAACAATCCTCGCACCTATGGACGAATTATCTGTTAAGGCGCTGCTCGAAGACTTGAAAAAGCCCGACGAAAGCGTGCGCGATCGGGCAACTACAGAACTCTGGCGCACTTGGTTTAACCAGAAGGGTGAGTATGGGATGCAAATTCTCAGGCGATCGCAAGTTTCGCTGGAGGCAGGCGATGTTCGCCACGCTTTGGATTTGCTGACGAAACTGATCTCCGAAGCGCCGGATTTTGCTGAAGCTTGGAACCGGCGCGCCGTACTTCACTATACCCAAGGAAATTATAAAAAGTCGCTCCACGACTGCCAAACCGTCCTCAAACTGAACCCGGTTCATTTTGGGGCGCTGCACGGTCTGGGTTTGTGCTACGCTGCCTTGGGAGAATATATAAATGCTATTCAAGCTTTTCGCCGGGCTTTGGAAATTCAACCTTTTGCTTTGGTGAATCAAAAGTTAATTCTCGAATGTACTGCTCGTTTGAGTTAAAATCAACTGTGGAGTGAAAGAAAAAGGAAGTTCGGCAACGGATTCGCAAGGGCGGATGTCAGGAAGAAGGAAGTTCGGCAACGGATTCGCAAGGGCGGATGTAACGGATGTCAGGAAGAAGGAAGTTCGGCAACGGATTTTGTAACGGATGTAACGGATGTAACGGATTTCAGGAAGAAGAAAGAAAATCAAGGAAGAAGGAAGAAGGAAGAAGGAAGAAAATCAATGGTTTCAGAAGTTTTTCGCAATCTCAAATCTCAAATCTCAAATTGTCTAAGTTAGTGCCGAAAATTAGCGTTTGCATTCCTACTTACAATCGAGTGCATCTGCTGGCTTGTGCGATCGCCAGCGTGCTAGCTCAAAGTTATACAGATTTTGAATTAATTGTCTGCGATGACGGTTCTACTGACAGCACTCCTCTGTTGATGTCGGAATTTGTCGATCGCGGGATTCGCTACATTCGCCATCCGCAGAATATCGGCAAGAGTAATAATATGCGATCGGGCTTTGCGGCGGCAAGGGGCGAATATTTTATCAAGTTTGACGATGACGATCGCCTGACCACACAATTTTTAGAGCGGACATCGGCTATTTTAGATAAAGACCCCAGCATCGATTTTGTCAGTACCGATCACTGGGTGATCGACATTCACAATTATATTGACGAAAACCAGACGAAACTGAATTCGCAGCGGTGGGGGCGCACCGAGTTATCGCCGGGAATTATTGAAGATTTGCTCTCGGCAGTGTTTCTGAGACAGAGTTTGCAAATAGGGGCGACTTTGTTTCGGCGCCGCGCCCTGGAAGAAGTCGGATTTCTGCGGCAGAATTGGCAAAATTGCGAAGATAACGATTTGTTTGTGAGACTTGCGATTGCGGGCAAAAAATGCTATTACTTGCCGGAGCAGTTGATGGAGTATCGAGTTCATGCAGGACAGCAAGGAGTCGATCGGGCAATTCCGTATTTAAGCGATAAATTGCGCTATTTGACCGGCTACGAATTTGATTCCGAGAAGTTGGAAACAGTCAGGCTCAAAAGGATCGCAGAAACTCAATTAGCGCTAGGTTTGCGACTGATTGAGGTGGGTGAAACTGCAAAAGGGCGCCTGATGGTGCGGGCGGGAAAGTCGGTTTCTGCGGCGAAAATGTGGGCGGGTTTGGGTTTGTCGCTGCTGCCCGTCGAGTGGCGGGGGAGGGCTTTTGCCGCTGTGCGGGAGTTGTTGAAACGGGAGTTGTGAAGGCGTAGGATTTCTACAGAATATGCGGCGGTTGAAACCGGGTCTATACACACAAAACCCGCAAGGCAAGGGTTGAAGAGGCGGCGGTTAAAATTACGTTTATACAGACAAAACTCACGAACACGGGTTTGAATTCTTGATTTTCTTCAGTCCCCCTCTGCTGGAACCAGAGGCAAGTGTAGACGAGGTTTTAACCGCCGAGTCTTCTGGCGTGTCCCTGGTGCGTGCAGAAATTATATCAATTCCGGTTGCATTGGAATGATTAAACCGCAGAGAACGCAGAGAACGCAGAGTTCGAGAACACAGAGATGAATAATTCCGATGCTAACGGATTTGATATTATTATCCCAATGATATAGCGGGTAGCCACGGAATATCTGTAACGCCTGGGTCGTAGCCAAGTTGTTTGAGTAGTGTGGTAATTTGCCCTCTATGGTGAGTTTGATGATTGAACATATGTGTGACCAGAACCCAAGTCGGTAGCACGTGGCATTTAGCATCTACATTGCTTGTGTACTCAAACGGTTGACTCAACCAGTCAGAATTAAGATGTCTAGACCATTCTATAATTTGCCGATCCGTTGTCTCCCGTTCTGCTCTCAAAACCTCAAATTCAGCATACAGTTCTTGACCGATAACGGTACCCGAGAATGGGTGAAGAGTGAAACGACCCATCCATGCTTTGTCACCATACAGTAAGTGATTCAAAGTGCCATGAATCGACTTGAAAAAGGCACCCATATCCTGTTTGCGCTGTTCATCAGGAATAGCTGAGCAGACCGAATATATATTTTGATTCATCCAGCAATTGTACTCGGCCATTAGCTGGTAGTAGCTACCGTCGTACATACTCAAAACTTAACCACCTAGTTTGAACAACTTACATTATACAATTACGTCTTTCATAAGACTCCAGACTCTAATTGGTCTAGATAAATAAATTCAGGAGCTTTAACTCCCGCTTGCTCTCTAATTTTAACCAGTGCAGGCGACTCAAAGAACGCTCTTGCATCTGTTGTTGATGTCCACGCGGAGAAATGAACGATTTTGTTTGGTTCATTGTCATACTTCAAGACCTGATAGGAGCGCTCTCCAGCTTCTTTTCGGATGCTTTCAGCATTATCAAATACCTGTTTCCAAGCTTCATAATTTTCTACTTCATGAATAATTAATACATATTGCATAGCAGTCAGCTTGTCTGATAATTTCAAAACTTCAATGGTTCGGTTTACTCCTCCTCTTCCTCAGCATTTTTCTCTTTAAATCCCAACCACAAGAGTATTACCTCTTCTACTTCGAGCATTTTCTCGGATGTCAGACTTCCCAATTTGCGTAGAAGCTTTGCATGAGGAATTGTAATCATATTTTGTACGTCAAATACTCCTTCTCGGAGGAACTTATTTTTGACTTTTACCTCAAATCTTGAACCGCGTAGACTTGTTGTATGTGGCACTAGAGTCGCTAATGCCCGGTCTTGATTTAGAGCAGGAATACTCACGACCAAACATGGTCTGACTTTTGCAATATAACCTAGATCGACTAACCAGATTTCACCACGATCGGGACTATTCATATACGGATTCTTCCTCATCTAGCTCTATAAAAAGTCCCTCAGCATTTAGAACTAAATCGTCATCAGATAGGGGCGGAAAGTCTAAATAAACAGTCCGTTTCAAAATTTCCAATACCAAATGTAACCGCTCTGAGTCTGTTAATCGCTCAAAGGTATTCAAAAGTTCTTCTACTAAAATAGTCATAGCTTTTTCCCTAGACTTGCTTATAGCATAGCACAGGTTTTAAGTAGACCAACCTCAAAAAACATAACAGCCAGCTCCCCGCAGCACTTTAAGACTGCGGGGTTCTAACATCGATCGCGCTTTCCACTAAAGTAGTAAACAGTGCCCGATCTAAGTTTTTCCTAAATATCGTGTCTATATTTTCTGAAGTTCCGACTGTGTGGCTGCAAATTTCCCTCGTGGGAGTCTGGCTGGGCTTGATTTTACTGGTAGCTGAAGGGTTAAATCGCTTTACTTCTGTCGATGCTGAAGTATCGCGGAAGGTGGTGCACATCGGTACTGGAAATGTGATTTTGCTGGCGTGGTGGCTGGAAATACCCGGTTGGGTGGGGATTTCGGCGGGGGTTTTAGCAGGCGCGATCGCCCTAATTTCTTACCAAGTTCCGATTTTGCCCAGTCTTAACAGTATCAACCGGAAGAGTTGGGGGACTTTTTTCTATGCTGTTAGTATCAGCGTTCTCGTGGCTTGGTTTTGGCCGCTGCAACGTCCGGAATACGCTGCTTTGGGCATTTTAGTGATGACTTGGGGCGACGGATTGGCTGCTGTCATCGGCCAGAAATACGGCAAACATATTTATCGAGTTTGGGGAATTCAGAAGAGTTGGGAAGGTTCTGCAACTATGTATTTGGTGAGTTTTGCTGTTAGCAGTTTGATTTTGCTGGCGGTTCAAGGCGCAGTTTGGCAAACTTGGGCTGTGTCGGCTGTTGTAGCTTTGGTTGCTGCTACTTTGGAGTCGGTTTCCAAGCTGGGAATTGACAATCTCACTGTGCCGATCGGCAGTGCTGCGATCGCCTTTTTCCTAAATCAATTTTGGGTTATTGGTAATTGATAGGTTGAGTAGAACGAAATGAAACTCAACCTATCAATTACTATTAACAATCAACAGTCAACAGTCAACAGTCAACAGTTAACAATTAACTGTTGACTGTTCAACTGAATGCCTGTGCGGAACTCGCTAGAAACGGCCTGAATGGCTGCTCATTCTCTCGATCTAGAGCTTTTGGAGAGCGTACCTTCAAAAGGTTGAACTCCACTATTTGGATAGTTGTCATCACTGGGGCTAAAAATCCGCACCGCTGCTTCCGAAACGTAACGCATCGCGTTTGCCAAAGATTTAGAAAGATTCATAAAAAACACTCGGTAAGTGGGAAACTCAGTGGCTTGAGCCTAGAGAGGAAAACGACCCGGCGGTTTTAACCGCCTTGAATCCCTTTGCGGGGAGAGGGGTATGGTTACCCCTCCTGGAGATATGGTTGTCTCCGAACTATTTCTAGGTAACGTTCGCTTTGCCAATGTTGTAAGGGCTTGTTAGGCTTGCAGCACTGCCTCAGTGACTTTAAGGCTGTTTAACTACAAGCGACAGAGCGGAAAACTAGCGTCGCATTCTCCGGTGTCGTGACCCAAACAACGTAGTCAATGAAGACTTAGGCGGGTCAGTACAGCTTGCTTGATTGCTCTTACAAGCTCAGTCCCTTTAGAGCTGAGTTACTGACAGAATCTGCCTCTCTTATCTGGGTTCTCATTCTTTTATACTCTGACTTTTTGCCTGGGGATCAGTTTAGCAATATTTATTTGAATTACTTATTAGTCTGCAACATCGAAGCAAGCTGAAGGTTTTAGGAATTACGCCTTTTTGGGCGATCGACCTTTTCCTGGTAGATTTTTTCTGGCTCAACTCAAGGGCGAGCGCGATCGCACTCCCGACGCTCAGAAACCTGGTTTTTTAACTCTGTTCAAGGGCTGCAACGAAATATTTTCCTAAAAAACCTGGAACGCTTGAGTGTTTGTGCTTAATTCCTAAGATTGTTAAATTAGGTATTTTTAGTGGTTTTACCATAATCTTCATGCCTAAATCCACCTGAAATCGGCTATTCAACGGCGTAATCAACGAGTTATTCCGACAAATATCTGCAATCTTTATAAAAAATTTACAAATAGATATGGTGTTAGTCACTATAATTAAAACAAAGAAGTTTGTCCGGGGTTTTTCTTATGAAAACTACCACAGAAAGCCTGCAGGTCACTGGTTTTGAGGAAATCTTAGAAGACCAGGAACTGACGGTTTCCTCAGCAGATTACAGCCTTTTAACCGATCTCTACCAGCTAACGATGGCCGCTTGTTACGTTGGGGAAGGGATCGACGGGCGGGCCGCGAGTTTTGAGCTGTTCGCGCGCAGGCTGCCAGAGGGTTTTGGCTACGCGATCGCGATGGGCTTGGCTCAAGTGCTCGACTATCTGGAGAAATTTCGGTTTTCTCAGTCGCAAATTCAGGCTTTGCAGTCCACTGGGATTTTTGCTGGTGCAGGAGAGCGATTTTGGACTCTACTCGCCACAGCCCGCTTTACTGGGGATGTTTGGGCGGTGCCGGAGGGGACGGCTGTGTTTGCCAATGAGCCACTGCTGCGAATTGAGGCTCCTCTGTGGCAGGCTCAGTTGGTGGAAACTTATTTGTTGAATGCAATAAATTATCAAACTTTGATTGCCACGCGGGCGGCCAGACTGCGGGATGTGGCGGGCCCGGAGGCTAAGTTGCTGGAATTCGGGACGCGCAGGGCTTTTGGGCCTCAAGCTGCTGTGTGGGCGGCTAGGGCGGCTCTGGCTGCGGGGTTCGACGGAACTTCTAATGTTTTGGCTGCTTTGAAGTTGGGCCGCAAACCTGTCGGTACGATCGCCCATGCTTTGGTGATGGCTGTTGCCGCCCTCGAAGGCAGCGAAAATCACGCGTTTGCAGCTTTTCACCGCTATTTTCCGGGGGCGCCCCTGCTGATCGATACTTACGATACTGTGGCGGCGGCGCGGATGTTGGCCGATCGAATAAACAGTGGTGAAATGCAGTTGGAAGGCGTGCGGCTGGATTCCGGCGATTTGGCGGTGCTGTCTCGGGAAGTTCGATCGATCCTTCCGGGCGTTCCAATTTTTGCTAGCGGCGATTTGGACGATCGAGAAATTGCTAAATTAAAAAATAGCGGGGCTTGCATTGATGGTTACGGTTTGGGAACGAAGTTGGTCAGCGGTTCCCCTGTCAACGGTGTTTATAAGTTGGTGGAAATTGACGGGATTCCGGTGATGAAAGAGGCAAGCGGCAAGGTAACATATCCAGGAAGAAAGCAAATTTTTAGACATATTGAAAATGGGGAAATTCTCGGAGATTGTTTGGGATTGTCGGGAGAAACTATTAAAAATTCCGATTCTTACATACCATTAATGAACTTAGTTGTCAAGGAAGGCAAACGAGTGCAGCACCAGGAAAGTTTGGATGATATCGCCAAACGAACTGCTGCTTCTGTCGCCAGTCTTCGACCCGAAACTCGTCAACTTGACAACCCGATTTCGCCGTCGGTGGAAATTTCTACAGATTTGCAGCGTCTCACCCAAAAAACCAAAAAGAGTCATTAGTCAGTAGTCAGTAGTCAGTAGTCATTAGTCAGTAGTCAGTAGTCAGTAGTCAGTAGTCAGTAGTCAGTAGTCAGTAGTCAGTAGTCAGTAGTCAGTAGTCAGTAGTCAGTAGTCATTAGTCAGTAGTCATATCATGTCCGCTCGATTACCCTTCATCAGGTAGGGGCGGGTAAACCTGCCAATATCTGCCAATAATTGACAATCTCAAAAACCCGCCCGGCCGGGATATTATGGTCAATCGATCGGACATGATATCATCAATCAACAGTCAACAGTCATCAATCAACAGTCATTAGTCAACAGTCAACAGTCAACAGTCAACAGTCAACAATCAACAGTCAACATTCAACATTCAACAATTCCCATTACCGATTCCCTATGCAGAAGATTGCTCTTTTTGGAACCAGTGCCGATCCGCCCACAGCAGGACACAAAACTATTCTGAGTTGGCTTTCCCAACATTTTGATTGGGTAGCAGTTTGGGCCTCGGACAATCCTTTTAAGTCGCACCAAACTTCTCTAGAACACCGATCGGCAATGCTGCTGTTAATGATTCAAGAAATTAATTCCCCGAGACACAATCTTTGCTTGCATCCAGAACTCAGCAGTCCGAAAACGCTAGAAACTGTGGAACACGCAAGATTGCTGTGGCCGGATGCAGGGTTGACACTGGTGATAGGTTCCGACTTGGTGGGGCAACTGTCTCGCTGGTACAAATTTGAAGAATTGTTAAAACAAGTGGAGTTACTGATAGTGCCGCGACCGGGTTATCCGTCAGAAGAATTAGATTTGTGGCAGTTGAGGCGGATAGGTGCAGAGGTGGCGATCGCATCTTTGAATGCTCCCAATGTTTCTTCTACCTTCTATCGGGAAACAGGAGACACCCAAGCTCTGACTCCGACCATCGAAGATTACATCAATAGGGAGCATTTGTACGCATGGCACGAGGCACAAAAAAGGGTGAAGGTTGCTCATTAGCTGACTTTAAAGTAGGAGTAGATAATGTGATTTTCTCCGTCGATACCGTGCAGAACCGCTTGTTGGTGCTGTTGGTAATGCGGCAAGACGAACCGTTTATCGATTCTTGGAGTCTTCCCGGTACTTTGGTTCGACACGGAGAGTCTCTAGAAAATGCCGCTTACCGGATTTTGTCGGAGAAAATTCGGGTGGAAAATTTGTATCTGGAGCAACTGTATACTTTTGGGGAACCGGGGCGCGATCCTCGGGAATTTACCAGGGGCGATCGCTATCTTTCGGTGAGTTATTTTGCTTTGGTTCGCTTTGAGGAAGCTGAGTTAATTGCTGGGAGTGTAGTGGCGGGTGTGGGCCACCGCGTCGGCGGCATTGCTTGGTATCCCGTGCAACAAGTTCCTAAGCTGGCCTTCGATCACAATCAAATTCTCGAATACGGATATCGGCGACTGCGCAACAAACTTGAATACAGTCCGGTAGCTTTTGAAGTTTTGCCGGATCTTTTTACTTTGAGCGATTTATATCAGCTTTATACAACTATTTTGGGGGAAAGTTTTTCGGATTATTCTAATTTTAGATCTCGATTGTTAAAATTGGGTTTTTTGTGCGATACCGGTGTTAAGGTTTCCCGGGGGGCTGGCCGCCCTGCTAGTTTGTACCGCTTTGATGCAGCCGCTTTTGCTCCTTTCAAAAATAAGCCGTTGGTGTTTATCTAGCTGTTTCTTGGATGACATTCGGGGAGCAATTTAGTAACATTAGAATAGAAGCTATTAAGGAGTGCAGGCGATGAAAAAACCTGATGAATGCGCTAATATTCAGGAAGTTCGGGAGGAAATTGATATCATCGATCGAGAAGTGATCGAGGCTTTGAGCAAGAGATTTCAATACGTCATCGCGGCTGCAAGGTTCAAAACGAGTGAAGCTAGCGTTCGATCGTTTGATCGCTTTCAGGCTATGTTACAGCAGCGGCGGGAGTGGGCTCAAGAATCGGGTTTGAATCCTGATGTGGTTGAAAATCTTTACCGTGATTTGGTAAATTATTATATTGAGGAAGAGTTGAAACATTACAAATCTGAGTAATGTTTCCCTACATTCAAATCTAGGACTATAGAAAATTCAGTCCGTGCGGGCGGACTGTTAGCAATATTTATTAGGTGATTTGGTGATTTGACCCTCCCCTGGCTAAAGCCGAGGGGATTCTAAGAGGATGTTGCGAAACGGGATAAATCCGCGCTTCTTCACATTTTCTCTCTAGTTTCAGAAGATTAATCTTTCTTGGGGCAGTCAATGACCCCCTAGACACTCCGGCAAAGCCATTGTGCTTACTTTTCCTTCCGATATTTACTGAACCATTCAAGTCACTGTTAACCAGATGTTCCTCTTTTGTCCGATACAATCCTCGCTTAATTCGTTTACCAGAGAACTGGTAATTCTTAGGATTGTCGGCATTGTAAACAGGTACTTCATCGCTATCGATAGCACTTG
>NZ_JANMZH010000057.1:0-1620 GCF_031383065.1 Microcoleus sp. OTE_8_concoct_300
TCAACTTTTCGGTACATGAACGAAAGTGCTGCTGTGCATGGCTTTTGACTAATTTTAGCTCATAGTCTTACACATTGTCAACGCCGAACGCGAGTCAAAGTCTTTTGAGGTAAGGGTTTTAGGCTTATTCAGCAAGCCCTAGCTAAGCGTTTTAGCACGGGAACCAAATCGGGAGTTCCCAGTCTCTTGGGAGTTAGCCCCATTGTCACCCCTACCAGTGCCACAGTAGGAATGCCGTGTTGACACCCTGTAATACTCTTTATGCAGCCTTCAGTAATAAGCAAGTATGGTTTGCCATTTATTGAAAAACACCGAGCTTTAAGCGCCTCTAAATCAGTCCAATACGCCTCGATTTCTGGATGCTTAACAAGGAAGGCGTCGTATTCTCCTTTCGGAGTACGGTACTTGGGACATTTTCCGTCTTTTGATGCCCACGGGGCACGAGGTCGGAGTTGCTGCTGTTTGAGGTCATCGCTCCAAAAAACTATGCAGGGTGATTTTGCCTCATATTCCAGTATCAGTGAGGCTTTCGGGATATCGGCACTGCTACAGTTTGCATATATCCAGTCAAGATCAAGCTTGCGCTCTTGTTTTAAGTAGTCGCGATCGGCGGCATTGAGTAAAGATTTATTGCGAGATTCTGTGGTAGTTGCTGAAATTGTTGATATACTATCCATAGCGGTTGATTCCTTTGACAAGGGTGGATAACCGCTATCCCTAGTGTTAAGCAAGTGGAGACAATTGCCGCGATATACCCTTCCGGCGAGGGCTACCTTCTAGAAAAAGTCTAGAAAATAGGTAAATAATGCTATGTTTTAATTCAAGATTTATCAAGGTTCCTTCTTACTCACTTCACTAGGGGTAGCGGGAGCTTTTTTTTGCCTGCCGACCAGGCGGGTTAATCTCCGCTTGACGCATTAATCAACCCTGGTTGTGATTATAGCCTGTCGGCGGATGGCGAGGGTAATAAAAATGTGGTAGCAATCAGCGGAAAAAGTTATGTTGAAACCTATAGGGCTTGCACAAATTTTCTTGGGGTGATTTTACGAAAAAATATTCCTAAGCCATATAGGTTTCCGCCACAGAAATATACAATTATGACCCAGCTTGCGACTTGAATAGACGAGCTTTGCAAAACGTCCGAAACAGTTCGCGGGCGTTTTCCTCTGAGGGCTGCTCTTGGCAGTATTGAGCAAACTCGGTTATAGCATCAGCTAGCAAGGCGACTAGCTCGTTGTCGTCACCTTCAAACACCTCCTGCCTAACTCCATCAAACAAAAGTTGGTAAAACTCCTTGAGGAAACAATATTTGACGTAATTCACGTCGTAATGAATGAATCTCGCCTTGAGAGTGGCATACCGAGGGCTTTCCTTTTTCAAAAATGACCCTTTGTACTGAATCATCCCGTCTTCTTGAAGCATCTCAATTTGAGGTGAGATAAGGCTTCTCGTTTCGTACCAAGGGGTAGTTTCAACTTCCATTAGACCTCTTGCGAAAGTCTCAGGCGATCTCTAATTTAGTCTTTAAAGAAAGTTCATAATTATAAATACCAGCGATCAAATTAAATCTTAATCCGAAGCGCCTTCTTCGATTCCGATATCTTGATGAAAGTATTCTAA
>NZ_JANMZH010000487.1:0-1162 GCF_031383065.1 Microcoleus sp. OTE_8_concoct_300
ACGAATTTCTAGGGGTTGCCGTTCTTCTAGGGGCTGATTGTAATTGACTCTTAATCTTGTTGTGTTGGTTAGAGGAACAGGGCCACTAAGCGTAAAGGCTTCGTTAACGTTGGGGGTAGCAACGTTGTCACGTTCGATCGCTTTAATTTCTCTCCCATTCAAAAATGCTACTTCTTCAATTGCTCCGTGGGGTATCAAGTCGGGATTGGGAGTAATACCCCCGCTGAGAATGTCTAGTGCACAGTTTGTTGAGTCGATCGCAGCTTTTTGTGCTAGTGTGCGAGCGTTGTCAGCCACTAGTAGGGCTGTTCTCAAGGGTCCGTTGGCAAACCGACCGTCAGGGAAGACTAAGCTCGCTTGCATATTCAAACTCAAACTTGGGTCGCCACCCGTCAGCACGCCGTTAGCGCCTACAGTCGCCGCGGTGGCTGGTCTGGTTCTTGCCGTGCGGTTGTAGGTGATGCCATTGTTAGAGCCAATAAATTGCCCCTTACTTCCCAGTGTTGAGTCGCGTCTGTCTGCATCTGGTGCTCTCTCACCCTGCCCGCTGACATCAGTAGCGGCAGTAGTGCCTAGACCCTCGGTAATATTTCTGGCTGTAGAAGCATTGCTGGGGTCGTAGTAACTGCTAACACAGGCATACAGGTTTTGTCCTGGTTGGATAGTACCAGTAATCGTGTCTGGGTTGTAGCCGTGGAATGCGTAATGATACACAGCCGTTGCTCGCATCCGCAAGTCGCCTTTGGCAAACTTCCGAGCGGTGGCAGCAGATTCAGTAATTCCGGTAAGTGCAGAGGTTTCTGCTGGAGGTAGTACATTCGGGGGAGCCGGGAACGGTATCCACTTTGTCGCAGCCAAAGTAGTATTGTCGTATACCTGAGAACCAGGTCCCAGTGGCGACATCGGCATAGTATCCGGCCAAACTACGGGGTATTGTTCAACAGCCGTAGTTGCTGGGTCGTTGTAAGTATTTGCGGTAACAGGGGCAGCAACGAAAGGTGCAGGGCCTATTTTGCTAGTTCCATCGTTCCATCTGGGGGGTGGCAAGAAGGAGTTAGTGCGATCGTACACGCCACCACTGGTAATTACCCGCAAACCGCCAGTTCCATCAAGGGGATTTCTCGGTGTTTGAGCTGCTGCTGCTTCCCAGAAACCATCTCTA
>NZ_JANMZH010000488.1:0-1140 GCF_031383065.1 Microcoleus sp. OTE_8_concoct_300
ACGAATTTCTAGGGGTTGCCGTTCTTCTAGGGGCTGATTGTAATTGACTCTTAATCTTGTTGTGTTGGTTAGAGGAACAGGGCCACTAAGCGTAAAGGCTTCGTTAACGTTGGGGGTAGCAACGTTGTCACGTTCGATCGCCTTAATTTCTCTGCCATTCAAAAATGCTACTTCTTCAATTGCTCCGTGGGGTATCAAGGTGCATTGGGAGTAATCGCCCCGCTGAGAATGTCTAGTGCACAGTATGTTGAGTCGATCGCAGCTTTTTGTGCTAGTGTGCGAGCGTTTTCAGGCACTAGTAGGGCTGTTCTCAAGGGTCCGTTGGCAAACCGACCGTCAGGGAAGACTAAGCTCGCTTGCATATCCAAAACTGGCTGACCATTAATCAGCACGCCGTTAGCGCCTACATCCGATTTGTTTGGTCTGGTTCTTTCCGTGGGGTTGTAGGTGATGCCATTGTTAGAGCCAATAAATTGCTGCCGACTTCCAAGTAATCGGTCGCGTCTTGCTCTATGTGGTGCCCTCTCACCCTGCCCGCTGACATCAGTAACGACAGCATTGCCTAGACCCTCGGTAATATTTCTGGCTGTAGAAGCATTGCTGGGGTCGTAGTAACTGCTAACACAGGCATACAGTTTTTGCGTTGGTTGGATAGTACCAGTAATCCCGTCTGGGTTGTAGCCGTGGAATGCGTAATGATACACAGCCGTTGCTCGCATTCGCAAGTCGCCTTTGGCAAACTTCCGAGCGGTGGTAGCATCTTCAGTAATTCCGGTAAGTGCAGATGTTGCTGCTGGAGGTAGTACAGTCGGGAACGTTATCCAATTTGTCGCAGCCAAAGTATTGTCGTATACCTGAGAACCAAGTCCCAGTGGCGACATCGGCATAGTATCGGGCCAAACTACGGGGTATTCTTCAACAGCCGTAGTTGCTGGGTCGTTGTAAGTATTTGCGGTACCAGGGGCAGGAACGAAACGTGCGGGGCCTATTTTGCTGGTGCCATCGTTCCATCTGGGGGGTGGCAAGAAGGAGTTAGTGCGATCGTACACGCCACCACTGGTAATTACCCGCAAACCGCCAGTTCCATCAAGGGGATTTCTCGGTGTTTGAGCTGCTGCTGCTTCCCAGAAACCATCTCTA
>NZ_JANMZH010000090.1:0-5830 GCF_031383065.1 Microcoleus sp. OTE_8_concoct_300
TCGTCTCTTCTACTCCTTCATGAGAACGGGACAACCATATCCCGACGGAGGGGCAACCATACCCCTCCACCCCGGAAGGGGATTCAAATTAATGTAAAGCCGTCCTAAAAGGACGGGGTTTCAAACCCAATTTTCCGATGATACAAGAATCCCCGCGTTATGAAATACCGGGCCCAGTATTTCAACTTCCAACGGCTGAGTTTTGTCGCTAAATGCTGATATTTCCGGCAAAAGCTGAGGCTGTGGCGAGGGGGTTCACAATTTTTTGGATTTTTCCCACACCGAATTCTGCAGGCATCCTGACATTGGGCAGAATTTTGGGTTTTTTCCCTATTCCCCCAGGCTTCTTTTACCAAAACTTTAATTTACTTAACCCTTCTTAACAATTCCGCTTTTCCAGAGAAAGCCAACAAAGGCGATCGGTCTACGGGAAGGTTCGGGGCGGTTCCATCGCCCCAGCAGTGGCGAAAAAAGCAAACTCTGCCTTTTTTATTGCAACCCCGCATCTACCGTAGGAAGGAGATTTGCCCGCAAGTCCCCCCGAAATATTTACCTTCTTAGAGAGATAAGTTTTTGTAATAAATTGTAATAAACAATGACGAACGAGCATTGTATAAAGATTATCATGAGGGTTGAAACGACAGGTCAAAGTTAACAAAAACACTGATTGACAAGGTTTGTCGCATCTCATACGCATCTCATAAAAGATGTAAAAAATTCTAAGGTTTCTTAAACGTCCGTTGCAATGTAACAATAGTACAGGTAGCGGAAAGGGAGAGATCGATCGAACCAGCAGATGAGCTGGCATCAAATTTCAACCCTTGCAGGCTCTAGCAGCCTGAACAAATTTAACTTAACGGTTTTATACCGCAACCAAACTCAATTAACTCAAGTAGGAGAGTTCTTTCATGTTTGACGCATTTACAAAAGTGGTTTCCCAATCTGACGCTCGCGGCGAATTTTTAGCTCCGGGCCAACTAGATGCTCTCAGCAGCATGGTTGCCGACGCCAACAAGCGGATTGACGCAGTAAACCGCATCACCGGCAACGCATCCAGCATCGTGGCCAATGCAGCTCGCAGCCTGTTCGCCGAACAGCCACAACTGATCGCTCCTGGTGGCAATGCGTACACCAACCGTCGCATGGCAGCTTGCTTGCGCGATATGGAAATCATCTTGCGCTACGTGACCTACGCAACATTTGCAGGCGACGCCAGCGTTTTGGACGACCGCTGCTTGAACGGTCTGCGCGAAACCTACCAAGCTCTGGGAGTTCCCGGTGGCTCGGTTGCAGCCGGTGTGCAAAAAATGAAGGAAGCAGCGATCGCGATCGCTAACGACCCCAACGGCGTTACCCGTGGTGATTGCAGCTCCCTGATGTCTGAAATCGGCAGCTACTTCGACCGCGCAGCCAGTGCAGTCGGCTAAAAATAGCCAAGCGAACATCGGTTGTAAAGAAGCGAGCATCGCATTTTTGCAAACAATCATTTTTGTACAAAAACAACACAACATTAGGGAGACACCAGAACAATGAAAACCCCTTTGACTGAAGCAGTAACCGCAGCCGATTCTCAAGGCCGCTTCCTGAGCAGCACTGAACTCCAAGTCGCCTTCGGCCGCTTCCGCCAAGCAGCAGCAGGTTTGGAGGCAGCCAAAGCGTTGACCGCCAATTCTCAGCGCTTGATCGACGGTGCAGCTCAAGCTGTGTACAACAAATTCCCGTACACCCAACAAATGCAAGGCCCGAACTACGCTTCTACCCCAACCGGTAAAGCTAAGTGCGCCCGGGACATCGGCTACTACCTGCGGATGGTAACCTACTGCTTAGTTGCAGGCGGCACCGGTCCGATGGACGAGTACCTGATTGCAGGTGTTGACGAAATCAACCGGACATTTGAATTGTCTCCTAGCTGGTACGTTGAAGCTCTCAAGTACATCAAAAGCAACCACGGTCTCAGTGGCGACTCTGCAACTGAAGCGAATTCCTACATCGACTACGCAATCAACGCTCTAAGCTAGATTTGCGTGATGCCCGGAATTCTAAGCTACTGTTAGCTTGAGTGTTAGCGGTTGTTTAGAGTTCCGGGCATCTGCGATCGAATCCGAGTTTTCCAAATAATTTTTTAAATCTGTTAATCAGTTTTTAAAGGAAACAAGGAAGAAGCGAAAATGGGGAGATTGGATGCAGCAGAACGGTTGGGAATAAAAGCATTTGAAGAAGCGGGACGGGTAGAACAGCGTCCCCACTGGACGCAAGACGATGCGAAAGCAGTAATTCGCGCTGCTTACAGCCAAGTTTTCGGCAACGAGTATTTAATGTCGAGCGAACGACTTACCAGTGCTGAATCTCTGCTGCTGCAAAGGCAGATTTCAGTGAAAGATTTTGTGCGGTCAATTGCACATTCCGAAACTTATCAGAAAAAGTTTTTTGATCCGAACTCGCAAACGCGGTTAATCCAGCTTAATTACAAGCATTTGTTGGGCCGCGCTCCCTACGACGAGTCGGAAATTGCTTTCCACGTTGATTTGTATAATGCAGAAGGCTACGAAGCTGAAATCAATTCTTACATTGACTCAGTGGAGTATCAAGAAAATTTTGGCGAAAGTATAGTGCCTTACTATCGCGGTTTCGCGACTCAAAAAGGTCAAAAAACGGTCGGTTTTAACCGGATGTTTCAACTGTACCGGGGTTTTGCTTCTAGCGATCGATCGCAAAACCAAACCCAAGCCCGGCTGACTTGAGAAGTAGCGAGAAATATGGCTTCGCCGATATACACGGCCTCCACCGTCCAAGCCCTTGGCGGGACTTCCGGCGCTTGGAGCGGTCAACTCTACCGAGTCACCGCAATGCAAGGTTCGGCTAAGTTTTCGCCTCAAGTGCGGCGGACAACTACCGAATATCTCGTGCCTTACGAGCAACTTTCGAGCCGGTTGCAGCAAATCAACAAAGGTGGCGGCAAAGTGGTAAGTATTACCACAGCTTAAAGTTTGTAAAGACGTTTCAAAAAAACGTCTTTAGCAAAGTAGGACTAAGGCTAAAAAATTCTTCAATTTTATGTGTATAGGTAAGGTGCGCAGTGCGCACCCTACTTTGAGCAGGTGCTCCGTGTGCACCCTAGTTTGAGACATATTAGCCTTAGTCGTAAAAATCTCAAGTGCAACAAAGCTTTAAACTTTTGTTATTAATTTAGGAGAAAATCTGGTGGCAATTACAACAGCAGCGTCCAGACTGGGAACATCCGCATTGAGCGATGCGCCGAAGGTAGAATTGCGCCCGAACTACAGCAAAGACGACGTTGAAACTGTGATTCGTGCGGTTTACCGTCAGGTGCTGGGCAACGACTATTTAATGAAATCCGAGCGACTTACAAGTTCCGAGTCTTTGCTGCGAGACGGCAGTTTGACGGTACGAGAATTTGTACGCGCTGTAGCTAAGTCAGAACTGTACAAAACCAAGTTTTTCTACAACAGTTTCCAAACTCGGACGATCGAACTAAACTACAAACACTTGCTCGGTCGCGCTCCCTACGACGAATCTGAAGTAGTTTATCACTTAGATTTGTACCAAACACAAGGCTACGACGCTGATATTGATTCTTACATCGATTCAGTAGAGTATCAAGAAAACTTCGGCGACAGTATCGTCCCTTACTACCGCGGCTTTGACACCCAGCGCGGTCAAAAAACCGTTGGTTTTACCCGGATGTTTCGCCTGTATCGCGGCTATGCAAACAGCGATACATCTCAACTAGAAGGCAATAACTCTCGCTTAGCTGTCGAACTCGGCACTAACACCGCTACGGCTGTAGTTGGGCCTTCAGGCGGTAACGAAGGTTGGGCATATCGGCCTTCTGCCAGAAACGTAACTCCCGCCAGCACTTTCGGCGGCGCGGCAGCTTACGGGAAAGAAGGGCGGCTGGTGCGCGTGGAAGTTTCCGGCATTCGCACGGGCGGCTATCCCAGCGTGCGGCGCAGCAGCAAGGCTTTCATCGTACCTGTTGAGGAGTTGTCCTCGCAAATGCAGAAATTTCAACGCATGGGCGCGAAAATCGCCAGCATTACTCCAATTTAGTCAGTTGGCAGTTGGCAGTTGGCAGTTGGCAGTTGGCAGTTACTAGCTTTTAGTCAACAGTCAACAGTCAACAGTCAACAGTCAACAGTCAGAATTACCAATTACCAAGAAGCTTATGTTGGGTCAAATTGTAGCTGGAAAAAGTGGCAATACAGCTTCGGCTGGTCGCTGCTTTCGGTATGAAGTTGTGGGCTTGCGCCAAAGCGATGAAACAAATAATGTGGATTATTCGATTCGATCGAGCGCGAGTACCTTTATCACCGTGCCGTACAATCGGATGAATCAAGAAATGCAGCGGATTACTCGCATGGGCGGGAAAATTGTCAGCATTCATCCTTTAAGCGCGATCGCAGAATCATCCCATGAATCATCGGGTGATCACCAATAGTTTATGCAGGGGCGATGAAAATCGCTCCTTGTCAAGCTAAAACGGGCGATGGAAATCGCTGCTAGACAAACTTTCATCCACTCCAAGCGGACGAAGAGTTAATCCAACCCGCGCCGGCGGGTTTTGTCTGTTTAGTAGCGATTTTAATCGCCGAGTTTCCCAAACCCCTGCCTTGCAGGTTTTATCTGGGTAGCAGCGATTGAAATCGCCTAATAACTAATAACTAATAACTAATAACTAATGACTATGGATTATTACGAATCCGACTCACCGCCGCCTGGTGTAGCTGAGGGCGAGTCTTTAACTGTTGAACAGGCGATCGCAAATTTGCATTCCCAAGATTACAGTCTCCGGTATTATGCTGCTTGGTGGATTGGTAGATTTCGAGTCAAGGAACCAGCAGCTATTGCAGCTTTAATTGCCGCATTACAAGAAGAATCAGAACAAACAAAAATCGGCGACTATTCCCTATTGCGAAATGCGGCGCGGGCCCTGGGGAAATTGGGCGACAAACAAGCCTTGCCGGCCCTGATTCACTGTTTGGAATGCGCCGATTATTACGTGCGGGAAGCGGCGGCCCAAGCTCTAGAAATGCTCGGCGATCGCGATTCTATTGGGCCGCTAATTAAGCTATTGGATGGGGGTTCCGTTGCGGCTGTCCGAGTGCCAGGAAAATCGCACCTTGTGCAACCTTACGACTCGGTAATTGAAGCTTTGGGAACCCTGCAAGCGACAGAAGCAATACCGCTAATTTCACCTTTTTTAGAACATTCTGTAGAGCGGGTGCAGTACGCTGCGGCGCGGGCGATGTATCAGTTAACTGGTGAGCGGATTTACGGAGATCTGTTGGTAAGCGCTTTGAATGGGGATAATTTGCAGTTGAGGCGATCGGCTTTGATGGACTTGGGGGCGATCGGCTATTTGCCGGGAGCGCAAGCTATTTCTGAGACTTTAGCAGAAAATAGCATAAAATTGATTGCGCTGAAAGGAGTTTTGGAGCATCACCTCAATCAACAAGAATCACTATCTTTATCAGAGGATGCTATCCGCGTTATGGATTTAATGGATAGTTTACTGTGAAAAAAATTAGTTCACAAATGAAATAGGATTGCTGTAGCGATTCTCAATTGTCTACCGTATATTCAGGACACAGCATATTCAGGACACAGTATATTCAGGACACAGCAGTCCTGTTTCCGTAGGGGATATCTGTATTTTAGGCAGGACACAGGGCTCTCTGGAACTTACGGTGATATTTTTATCTAATTAGAAAAGCAAGCTAATACACGATCTCGAAAATTGTCAAAATTAGAAAAGCCATATCCTTGTCGCATAATCAACTTAATTCGATTATTTATCCCCTCCATCACT
>NZ_JANMZH010000096.1:0-1214 GCF_031383065.1 Microcoleus sp. OTE_8_concoct_300
AGCAGCATTGCTACTTCATTAGGGATGTTGGGAGATATCGAGCGAAATCGTGGCAATTGGGATGAAGCTGAGAAATTCTACCGGCAATGTTTGGAAGTTGAAACAGAATTAGGCGCTCGATCGGGCATGGCATCTTCTTGGGGTGTGTTGGGAGATATCGAGCGAAATCGCGGCAATTGGGATGAAGCTGAGAAACTCTATCGGCAACATTTGGAAATGATGACAGAATTGGGCGATCGATCGGGCATGGCATCTTCTTGGGATGTGTTGGGATATATAGAGCAATGTCGCGGCAAGTGGGATGAAGCAGAGAAACTCTACGGGCAATCTTTGGCATTGAGAACAGAATTGGGCGATCGATCGGGCATGGCATTTTCTTGGGGTGCGTTGGGAGATATCGAGCGAAATCGCGGTAATTGGGAGGAAGCTGAGAAACTCTACCGGCAATCTTTGGCATTGAGAACAGAATTGGGCGATCGCCCTGGTATGGCATCTTCTTGGGCATCGTTGGGAAATATCGAGCGAAATCGCGGCAATTGGGATGAAGCTGAGGAACTCTATCGGCAACATTTGGAAGTGATGACAGAATTGGGCGATCGATGGGGCATGGCATCTTCTTGGGGATTGTTGGGAAATATCGAGGGAAATCGCGGCAATTGGGATGAAGCTGAGAAACTCTACCGACAATCTTTGGAAATGATGACAGAATTGGGCGATCGCGAAGGGATAGCAATGTTGATCAGTGGTCTGGGAGAAAATGAACTCGGTAGAGGCAATCTAGATACAGCAGAACAACTGTTAACAGAAGCTTTAGGAAAAATGGAAAAACTGGGGATGACTAGGCATATTGCCTTAGTTAACTACGATTTAGCACGCCTTGAGCGAAAGCGCGGCAACACAGAAGTTGCTCAACAACATTACGATACAGCACATCAAATTTTTCAACAATTGGGAGCCGCCAAGGATTTGGAGAAAATCGATCGAGAATGGCACAAATCTGATTAGATATCATATCGTTTCCGGTGGCATCGGAATGATTTAACCACAGAGGACGCAGAGAACACAGAGGGAGACAAGAGAGAGATGAATAATTCCGATGAAGAGCGGAATTGATATCACTCGGCGATTGAAATCGCTATCGAGAATCAGGGAAATCTCCCAGTAGGCGTTCTGCTAATTCTAAAAACTGTTCTGCTTGCGCGATTAATTGATTA
>NZ_JANMZH010000097.1:0-1214 GCF_031383065.1 Microcoleus sp. OTE_8_concoct_300
AGCAGCATTGCTACTTCATTAGGGATGTTGGGAGATATCGAGCGAAATCGTGGCAATTGGGATGAAGCTGAGAAATTCTACCGGCAATGTTTGGAAGTTGAAACAGAATTAGGCGCTCGATCGGGCATGGCATCTTCTTGGCAATTGTTGGGAGATATCGAGCGAAAACGCGGCAATTGGGATGAAGCTGAGAAACTCTACCGGCAATCTTTGGCATTGAGAACAGAATTGGGCGATCGATCGGGCATGGCATCTTCTTGGGCATCGTTGGGACATATCGAGCAAAATCGCGGCAATTGGGATAAAGCTGAGAAACTCTATCGGCAATCTTTGGAAGTTCAAACAGAATTGGGCGATCGATCGGGCATGGCATATTCTTGGGTATCGTTGGGAGATATCGAGCGAAATCGCGGCAATTGGGATGAAGCTGAGAAACTCTACCGGCAACATTTGGAAATGATGACAGAATTGGGCGATCGCTGGGGCATGGCATCTTCTTGGGATGTGTTGGGATATATAGAGCAATGTCGCGGCAATTGGGATGAAGCTGAGAAACTCTATCGGCAATCTTTGGAAGTTGAAACAGAATTGGGCGATCGCGAAGGGATGGCATCTTGTTGGGGATCGTTGGGACAGATCGAGGGAAATCGCGGCAATTGGGATGAAGCTGAGAAACTCTACCGGCAATCTTTGGAAGTTAAAACAGAATTGGGCGATCGCCAAGGGATAGCAACTTCGATCTGTTGTCTGGGAGAAAATGATCTAGCTAGAGGCCATCTAGATACAGCAGAACAACTGTTAACAGAAGCTTTAGGAAAAATGCAAAAACTGGGGATGACTTGGCATATTGCCGCAGTTAACTACTATTTAGCACACCTTGAGCGAAAGCGCGGCAACACAGAAGTTGCTCAACAACATTACGATACAGCACATCAAATTTTACAACAATTGGGAGCGGCCAAGGATTTGGAGAGAATCGATCGAGAATGGCACAGCACCGATTAGATATCATATCGTTTCCGGTGGCATCGGAATGATTTAACCACAGAGGACGCAGAGAACACAGAGGGAGGCAAGAGAGAGATGAATAATTCCGATGAAGAGCGGAATTGATATCACTCGGCGATTGAAATCGCTATCGAGAATCAGGGAAATCTCCCAGTAGGCGTTCTGCTAATTCTAAAAACTGTTCTGCTTGCGCGATTAATTGATTA
>NZ_JANMZH010000125.1:0-1477 GCF_031383065.1 Microcoleus sp. OTE_8_concoct_300
GAAGTTTAGAAAATCTTAAGGTTCTGATTTAATTTGCTTAAATGTGGTTAAAGTTAATGATTTTTAAAAGTTTTTTTTAGTTATTTAGTAATGCACAAATTTAGGTGTTTGTCAAATTAATTTAGATGCGTTTACCCTGGCTAAAATCGGCTGGTATTCCACTCTGGGAAATGGATTGGCATCGGGGTAAATGAGGTTCAAACCTAGTCGCAGAAAGGAAAAAGACGAAGAGAGCTTAATTTGCCTTGACGACTGGGTTTGAGCCTATTTTCAAGATAACTTTTGTCTAAGTCCCGCTAGGGCATTTTCCTTCTTCCTTGTGCTAGTAGAATCCATACTACAGCCAAAGCGTTAAAGTGAACAAAAAAACCTGTCTCAAATTTAATGACTTCCCCAATTTCTCCCGATCGCCGTTTGTTAAAATATCGAATTGCGCTGCTCATCAGTATAATCGTGATTATCCCTTTAGGTTACGTAGTGAGATTTTCTGGTGGCCCTGCAGCGGAATGGTTCAACGACTCTTTTGGGAGCATAGCCTATGAGGTATTTTGGATTTTGCTGGTAGTTCTGATCTTGCCGCGAGTTTCGCAAATTAGGGCGGCTGTAGCTGTGTGTCTAGCTACCTGCGGAGTAGAGTTTCTCCAACTGTGGACTCCTCCGTTTTTACAAGCAATGCCAGCTACTTTACCCGGCAGGCTGATTTTGGGAAATCACTTTACTTGGTCAGATTTTATCTCTTATTTTGTGGGGAGTTTTTTAGGTTGGTTGTGGGTGCGATGGCTTCATTTCACTTGCTTCCGCTTGTAACTTGTACTGCATTTAAATTGTATATTTCGATGACCAGACCCCAATTCGTCAAATCCTCTCCCCATCAGCTCCTCTAACACCATAGACAATCTAAATGCACAAAAGCTTAATGATATGGTGGCGGTTATTTTCACTCAATTCTAAGCGATCGGGTTAACTTAGAATTGAGAATTTTTAGGAGTTGAAGTGGGAGCTATATTTCCGCGCTCTCGCCAGAGCAACAACGGAATGCTTAACGTTCCTAAAATCATCACAGTTCCAGCCAGAATCCAAACTAGCACAGGATTTGGGCGATAATCACCTCGCTCGATTTGCCAGAAAACTCGATTATAACGCCATGCTGCTAAGGCAATGACCGCAATGCCAAAAACGACCATAACCAGCCCTAAAGTTTCCGAGTTGAAGAAGGGAGGGGAGGAAACTTGTTGCTGAGTCACTGTAGCTTGAAATTGACCCAGAAATAAACTGAACCGAGCGATCGCCAACCCAAAACCAATTAAAGCCAGTGAAGTTCGCAACCATGCAATAAACGGCTCTCCTGAGTTTATGGTGTAAAATAGATCAACCAATACAGTTAAAGTAATGAGCTTTCATTTAGACTATTTATTAGACTTGCCTGGAGTCAAGGTTGAAACTTGCACTCAAATTGAAGGAAAAATTTACTTTAAAC
>NZ_JANMZH010000126.1:0-3855 GCF_031383065.1 Microcoleus sp. OTE_8_concoct_300
GTTTAAAGTAAATTTTTCCTTCAATTTGAGTGCAAGTTTCAACCTTGACTCCAGGCAAGTCTAATAAATAGTCTAAATGAAAGCTCATTACTTTAACTGTATTGGTTGATCTATTTTACACCATAAACTCAGGAGAGCCGACACAGCAGTGCTGTTTCCCTACCTATTGTGATGGGAATGTTGGTGGGTGATATCGTTTCCGGTTGGATGGGAATGATCAAGTCAAAGTCAATAATTCCACATTCCCCGACTCCCTACTCCTAACGGACCACTCCCCATCATGTATGAGTGCAACCAGAATTGATATGAGGCTGCAAAAAGTTCGATCGCGCGATCGACCCAACCTACAATTAAAATGGTCACGGTAAAGCTTACAAATAAATGGCATTAGAATTAATTCAGGCTGTCGAACAAGCAGATTCTTCCGAGGGCTTGTTAAACTCCGTCAAAGCACTGGCGGCAGCTTCCTCAAAACAAGCAATTCCTACCTTAATTACAGTGCTCGGTTACAACAACCCAGGCGCCGCTGTTGCCGCCGTTGATGGGCTGATTCAACTCGGAGAAGCTGCGGTGCTACCGCTTCTAGAACAGCTTGACGGCTACAATTACGGAGCGAGAGCTTGGGCTGTTCGGGCTTTGGCGGGAATTGGCGACCCCAGGGGTTTGGAGATTTTGCTCGATGCAGCGGCGAATGACTTTGCTTTGAGTGTGCGGCGGGCGGCGGCTAGGGGTTTGGGGACGATTTGCTGGGAACTTATGCCAGCAGAACAAATTGCCGATGCTCAACTTCGCGCGGTGAAAACGCTGCTGCAAGCGTCCCGAGACCCAGAATGGGTAGTTCGCTACGCAGCAGGGGGGGGTTTGCAAGCTTTGGCGGGTGCTGCGACTGTTAAACCGGATTGGTTCGCGGAAGTTTCGGCCAGGCTTGAGGAAATCGCCCAAACCGATGAAACTACTTCAGTTAGGGCCCGGGCTTTGCTTGCTAAGGAAAAATTGTCACTTGGCTAGGGTTTGGGCGATGGTCTCTTCCAAGTCCCCTTGACTGAGAGTGGTTAATATAAAGACTTCTTGTACGGTTTTGCCCTGTCTGGCGATGATTTTAAATCCCCCGCGGATGGGTACTGACACTCTTAATGTCATGCGGGGGATGTGTCCTTTAACTTTGTTGATGACGCCTGGAGTGACTGTTTGAATGCCCATTTTTAGGGTGAGGCGCTCTAAAATTGGTATCAAACCGGGAAGGTGGGTAGAGTGATTCCAAACTAGGCGGCCTTTGGGTTGTGCGTTCATAAATTTTTAACCAAATTCAACATACCCAGTCTAAGCCACCCCTGGGTGGAACCAATTTGAAATTCCCTCCACTTACGTCTCCATAACGTTACTGTGCGTGTCATTGCCAGCAAAACGACGCAATCTCAAACCGAGATTTTCGATTCCTGGCGGGCAAGCCGAGATTTGATGGCGCAGAATTGTCCTGTACTTTTTGATGTTGTGGGTTGCTAGCTGTCGGTTTTTCTAGTTGAGTGGCGATAGTCCCGAGCATTTCTGCGACGCTGCAAGGTTTCTGGAGATAGCCATCTGCTTTGAGTTCGAGAGCTTTTTGCATATCGGAGGCTGTCATAAAAATAAACGGAATGCTGGCGGTTGCAGGGTGCGATCGCAAAACCGCGAAAACTTGTAAACCGTTTTGTTCGGGCATCCTGACATCTGACAAAATTAAATCGGGAATTTGGGCGATCGCTAACTGGATACCAACTTGTCCGTTTTCGGCGCCGACGGCTTCAAAACCGCGGGATTCCAGAATTTCTAATACCATTTCTCGCATTAAGTTATTGTCTTCAATTACTAAGATTTTTGTCATTTTTTTGAGCTAGCTTTTTACTTGCTTGGTATTTATCTGTGATAATTATTGCAAGTAAGTTTTAAGATATTCAAGAGGGTTATTGCAAAAAACCACTTTTTACAGGCCCCTTTTTAGGAATCTTGTCCGATCCCACTACACACAAGATTTGATCTATCAGCCGCTTTACGTTTTGTACTAGCGCTCGAACTCGCTGGGCCCTACCGATCCTGGTGAATATCTAAAATCTTGGATTTAACAGTTTATTTAAGAGAGATTGCAGCCGCCTGACTCAAAAAGTTTCTATTTGAGTTGCGATCGCTCGAAACCTGTAATTAATAAATCCGCCTCGGGCCCAGCGCGAAACTAAAAACCTTGAAGTTCACAAATTTCGGGCGATCGCGTAAAATATAACTTGGGGTATCGGTATTAAGTGAGGAAAAGGATATGTCAGAATTTCTAGACTTTCTCAGACATCAGTTTGCCTACGTTGCCATTGGCGAATTTAAACCCGGAAAATTTAAAGAAGCAGAAGAACTTTTTGAAAAAGCCGTTGCAACTTATGCTAAAGGTTTTAAGGGAGCATACCTGCTGCAATTGCCCAATACAGACAAAGGTATTGCCATCATTTTTTGGGAAAGCGTAGAAGAGATGGCAGCCAATCAAAGCGAAGCTTATCAGGAAATATTAAAGCAGATGACGCCTTTGTTTGCGAAAATTCCCGACACTAATGTTTATGAAATCGTCAGTGAAATTCAGCCGAAATAGTGAATGATTAAAAATCCTGCAACCGACGCGTCATTCCCATTCCCATCGGCGTCTTCCGCCCGACTCCGCTGTAAAGCGCAAAATCTGCTAAAGTGTTAATTTGCTTGATAGTAGCAGGAGCTATATCTCCCATAATTCGGTAACTAATATGGCCGACGCAGCCAATAAATTTACTTCGAGAATCCGTACTAACTTCTGTTCGGATATCGAAAAAGCTGGGGAAAATAGCTTCTGTGAAAGTAGGTTCGATCGCAATCCTGCTGTACTTGTTCCAGCGATTCGCTAAACTGCCAAAAATACTCTCACGAGTGGGCATAGCACTATCGTATACACCTTGCCGAAAATTAGTAGGAGTGCAAAAACTAAAAGCAATTTGGCGCTCAGTTTCCGAAGCTCTATCGAACAATTCGGCGTAAGTACAAAAGTTGACCCACGGCTGGTTTGATTGCGGTTCGCTCAAAATATTAGTAATGTATATATTTGTTGGGCCCAGATGCCAAGGGATCTCGAAATTGAGTTGCTGCCAAAGTTGAGTTAGGCGATCGAACAAACCGTCATCCAGGAGAGAAATTCGCCACCAAATCGGCGTATTTTCCTGAATTGCTTGCTTGTAATCCCACTGTAGGGCCTGCGAAATTGTGCGGGAAGCAGGAGGCAAAACTCTCTTTTGTGGCTGTGGCGTGCTGCTTCTGTAAGCTTCTTTTCTGCTTACTTGGAAAGGGCTTAAAGTGAAAGCTTTTTCCTGAGATTGGTCGTGCAGGTACGCGCTCAAATCGCTGTCTACAGCACTCACAAGGTTCAAAAATAAAGCGTGGAGATGCCGTCCCGTTAAAAACTGAGATGGAATTGGTGCAACGGGCAGCAGGTTTAAAACAAGGCTGTGGGGCATTTTTAAATTCTATACTGTGTCTCTATATAGCCTTTCTCAGTAACATGAGGTGTTCTTGGGCATTGGGCATAGGGCATTGGGCATTGGGCATTGGAAGAGTACCTTACTTTTCTGAGAACCGCTATATAGCCTTTCTCAAAAAGGTGAGGTACGAATTTTGACCTGGAAAGCTTGACAATACAGGGTTTCTGTATACCTCATTTATCTGAGAATCGCTATATAACGTTAAAGAATGACCAATGAAAGAGACAACCCCTGCCGCGATGCCCCCCTGCTTCGATAGATGGTGTCAAAGATTTGACGATATTTTTGGTCATCTTGCCCAAAAACGAGAGTTTAGGAACTATTTAGGGGGATT
>NZ_JANMZH010000180.1:0-24334 GCF_031383065.1 Microcoleus sp. OTE_8_concoct_300
CTTGCGGATATTGGACTTAGGAACTAGGTCTACAGCCAATGGAGGGAATGTAAGACAACCGGGCAAGACTTCGGTTTTGTTAGATGCAGTTCCCTGTGAAGTTGGAAACCCCATCCCTCTATAGGGTGGGGTAGTTCATAAGTACACGAAATCTCAAATAAAAAAATGGCTAGCTGGATAATTTTAAATGGCGCACTGTTAATAGCAGCTTATCTGCTGGGTTCGATTCCGACTGGGTACGCCTTGGGGAAATGGATGCTGGGAATTGATATTCGACAGGTTGGTTCGGGTTCGACGGGTGCGACTAACGTACTGAGGACTTTGGGGAAGTGGCCGGGGTTGGGGGTGTTGCTGGTTGATGTGTTGAAGGGGGTAAGTGCGATCGTCCTAATCCACTACATTTACTCGATCGATTTTACCAGCCAGCTAGCAACCGCCGCAGGTTTAGAAAATACTGCAACTGTCCTCCCTTGGATGGCAACTTTGGCGGGTTTCTCTGCTGTTTTGGGCCACAGCAAATCAATCTGGCTGGGGTTTACCGGCGGTAAATCTGTGGCTACGAGTTTGGGAGTTTTGCTCGGTTTGTACTGGCCAGTTGGTTTGGGAACTTTCGGAATTTTCGGAATCGTGTTTGCGGTGTCGCGAATTGTTTCTTTAAGCTCGATTATCGGGGCAATTAGCGTGGCTGGATTGATGTTTGCTTTACATCAGCCGCTGGCTTATGTATTGTTTGGAATTGCGGGCGGTGTGTTTGTAATTGTGCGGCATCGGAGCAATATTCAGCGGTTGTTGAACGGTACTGAACCGAGGATTGGAGAGAAATTGGAAACAGCAACTAGCGATTGATATTACCCACAGTCAGGACACGCCACTACAATTAATCGGGTGATGGTTATATTCGATCCAGGAAGATTGATTATTTTGGGGTAAGCTGTCGCGCATTTAAATTGTATATTCAGGGCGGGCGGGACGCCCACCCCACAAGACTTTGATTTTTTTTAACATACAATTTAAATGCCGCAACAGCTTAGGGAAGTCGCGCATTTAAATTGTATATTCAGGGCGGGCGGGACGCCCACCCCACAAGACTTTGATTTTTTTTAACATACAATTTAAATGCCGCAACAGCTTAGGGAAACGGCAATGCCGTGTCCTCCGTTGCTGAATTAGTCCTAGATACAGAAACCTGGTTTTTTACGGAAATAGTTCATTTTAGCCTTTAACACTGATGAAAAACCCGGTTTTTTTGGTATTGATGCGTAACTCCTGTGAATGTAAAATGCGATCGCCTTTTTAGAATCCAGACAACTTCGGCGAAGTCGGGGATTTGGGTATAGCGCTTAATAAAATCCCTAAAATTTTTCCGACCTCGCTCAGATAATACTCGATCGCATCAATAGAAACAATATTGCCCTCTAACTTCAAAAATCTCCACACAGTACCCGATGTCACGGCTCCATAAATGATGGGAATCTGATTTCCTTCTTCCTCATTAAATAACTGAGCCGCTAACATCTCTGCTGCACACTGCCCGAAACCAGCCTTAATATCTTCTTTTTTAGCTTCAACAAGGGTAATAACAGGGGCGCTGATAAACAGGCGTTCCGCTGACAAACTCATTAAAAAATCACAGGTTCCATTTAATCCTTTTTCAGGAGCTACATTAAACTCGGAACCTGAAAATAGACCGATTTTATAATTTAATTGCCGCCTAACTTCAAGTAAAATTGGTGCGATAATCAGTTCGGAACGAGCTTTTTCCGTATTTATATCTACAGCTAATCCTGCGTTTTCTTTCAACGCTACTTTCAGGATTTCGCTAGATTCTACTTCTGATATATCGGCAAATAAATCTTGATTTTCGTTAAGATTTAAGTCAAATTGCTTGACAAGTTCCTTCAGCTTGAAGTCGCTATAAGCCATCTTAAATTCTCTGTTTTTATTTACCCAATTCTTGAGAACGCAAACAAGCTGCTTTCACTGCTTCTATCAGCGCAGAACGAAAACCGCTACTCTCTAATTTAGCAATCCCCGCAATAGTTGTGCCGCCGGGACTCGTAACTCGATCTTTCAATTCTGCTGGGTGTATTCCCGTTTCTTGCAATAGCTTCGCCGTACCGAATACAGTTTGCAAAGCTAATTGAGAGGCGATCGCCCGTGGCAAACCCGCACAAACTCCGCCATCTGTCAAGGCCTCTATCAAAATTGCTACATAACCAGGCCCGGAACCCGAAAGCCCAGTCACTGCATCCAGCATACTCTCAGGTACTTCTACCACTTCTCCCACGGCCTGAAAGATGCGCTTTACCAATTCTAAATCAGCCGATTGAACAAGTTTTCCCGGAGCGATCGCGCTCATTCCCGCTCCTACCGTTGCTGGAGTATTCGGCATCACCCGCAGCACTCCCCGCCCGGGAAAAGCTGGTTCTAGCTTGCTCAGTGGCACTCCTGCCAAAATCGACACTACCAGCGCTTCTGGCTGGGAATCAGCCGTTTCTCCATTATTTCCCTGTTTGCGATCGGCCGCCACCGCCAACTCCAAAGCTACTGTATCAAAAACTTGCGGTTTAATCGCCAAAAACAGCACTTCTGTAGCCTCCGCAACTTCTAGATTGCTGGCTGTTGTTCCAATCCCGTAGGTTTCCGTCAAAAATTGGCGCCGTTGAAGCTGTGGGTCGCTCACCAATATTTCTGAAGGCAAATAAACTTTCTGTGCTATTAAGCGGGATAAGAGAGCTTCTCCCATTACCCCGCCGCCGATCGTACCAAATTTTATGTTAGTCATTAGTCAGTTGTCAGTTGTCACTTGTCACTTTTGAGTTATCAGTTATCAGTTGTCAGTTGTCAGTTGTCAGTTGTCATTGGTTACTTAGTTGTTAGCTAATGTTATTAATCCGCAGTCTTTATTCCACAGTTATTAGTTGTTAACTACTGACTACTGACTACTCACCACTGACCACTGACCACTGTCAACTGTCAACTGTCAACTGTCAACTGTCAACTGAACTACTGAGCCATTGGAGCTTGTTCTGCCGGCCAGACTGTCGGTGCAGGAGCAGCAGGGCGGGGCCGTCCTTGGGCTGGAGGCACTTCGTGAACCACACCCGACTGAGTTCTCACCTGCACGCAGCTAGGCGTAAACAAGAAAATACTTTCGCCAATTCGCTCTTGATGACCGTCAAGGGCATAAGTACCGCCCGCCACAAAGTCCACAGCTCTTTGCGCTTGGTCTGGGTCCATCACCGTCAGGTTCAAAACCACAGACTTGCGTTCCTTAAGGGCTCGAATTGCTGCCGGCATCTCTTCAAAAGTGCGCGGCTCCATGACTACCACTTCCGAAATCCCGTTCATAGCTCCAGGCATTCCAATCACGTTATTCATTACTGACCCTACTCCCCCGGTTGGTGCAACGACATCCATACCTGTCGATCCTACTACTGACCGCTCCCGCATTCTACGATTTTGACGACGTTCTTCTTCTGCTGCGACTGCAGCGGGGTTCGGTTCAGGCGCTGGGTAAAAGTTCTGATACCGCTCGCCTTCGGTTTCGTCGTACACATCATCGTAATCAGGCTCATTGTTGATGCCTACAAAATCTCGCAGTTTAGAAAAAATATTCATCACAAAAAATGGGTAGAAACCCCGTGCTAGAAGCACGGCTTTATATTTTTGATTTACTACCGCCTTGGGATTAGTTAACTCGGTGTACTTTTGTATTGCACTTTCAACGGGACAATTACCGCTTCAAATCTTCCAATCCTGTACGCATAGTATTTTGCTCCTCGGAGCCTCCCATGAATGGGGTAGAAGAGACGACCTGCCAGGTCGTCTGTACTTCGACAATGTTTCGAGAGCTTGTTAGACCTGCAACACTGTTGAGCGTGACCTTAGAACTGTTTAAGTGCTTCGGACAGAGCAGGGGACTAGCTACGCATCCACAGGGTGTCGTGACTCTCAAAACGTAGGCAATTAAGCCTCAGTCTGGTCAGTACGGCTTGCCAGATTTCTCTTGCAAGCCCCGTGTCTTTAGACCGGGGTTACTGACGCTCCTTCACGACTTTGCGGCCCCGACTATACTCGCCTTGCGCGTTAGTCGCGGGTGGCTGACTACTCTATATTTAACCTAAATTGTCTTTATCAGAAGATTTCAATTATTTATCCCCTCCTAGAGCCAAATAAGGTTTGTCCGACGCGTACCATAGTAGCACCTGCTCGAATTGCCAAATGATAATCTCCCGACATCCCCATCGAGAGCTGCTGCATTTGAATGCAGGGCAAATTTTGCTGCTGGATTTTGTCAGCAAGTTCGCGAGTGCTGTTAAATAATTCTAGGATTTGCGACTCATTTAACCCCTGTGGGGGTATTGTCATCAAACCTTGAATTTTGATATGCTGACATTTGTTGAGTTCTGGAAGGTCGGCAAGCAGTTCTGGAACGCTCCAGCCGTATTTGTCCGGGTCGGGCAACATTTTGACTTGCAGGCAGACTTGGGGAGAGCATGACTGTTCGCCCGCCAAGCGCGAAAGTCGCTGAACGATTTTTAAATTGTCTAGAGAATGAATCCAGTGGAAATGCTCTAGGGCTTTGGCGGCTTTGTTGGCTTGCAAGTGGCCGATCAAGTGCCAGTTGATACCCGGTAAATCTTGCAGTTGGCTTTGTTTTTCGGCAGTCTCTTGAACCTTACTCTCGCCAAAATCCCGGATACCCGCGTCGTATGCTTCCCGGATAGCATCAGTCGGTACCTGTTTGGTCACGGCAATTAACCGCACTGATTCGGGCAAGTGTTGGCGAATGCTGTTAATTCGAGAGGCTATGGTCATGGGTGTTCAACGCTCTTGACGGGAGGTAAGGAAAATTAAGACAGTTAGCAATTACCAAATTACTGATTTTCGTTATTGAAACGTGCGCTGGTGAATGGTCTGCAATTGGTCGTACTCGTGATATTGACCGCTGCGACGCAGGGTTCGCAGGCGAATTTCGACCATGAGGCGAGCGTCGGAGCGGCTGATTGGTTCAAATCTCAGCCCGCCAGGGCCGTTTGTCACCAAAAAAAACAGGCGTTGGGCGTATAGGGTGGTAAATAATTCTTGGCTGTCTTCAACCTGGGATACCCTGAAGAGGAGCCCAAAGTTTGGATGATTCAGGTAGGTTTCGGTAGTCATTAACGCTCACAATCGATCAATTTTCGATTAAAGATTTAGATTTTAGTTTCGCTCGATCGCCCGACAGCGTGGTTTGAGAGCGGGGTACAAAGGGCGATCGCCGTAGCCGTGCAATAGTCTCCGTCGTGGCTGAGGCTCAATTGCCACTGGCAACTTCCCCAAACAGAGGCGCACGCTGCTGCGGTTCCGTGCAGTTGCACATTTGGAACACCGTTTTCGGAGCGCCGAATTTCCACATCTGGATACCGTATTCCACGCCATCCCGTGCCTAGAGCTTTGACAACGGCTTCTTTTGCTGCCCAGCGCCCCGCTAGTTGGTTGCAGGAAACTCGATTCATTTTACCTTTAATGCTGCTGTGTCGAGAATTTAGTTGCCCGCAGTCCCTTTGTTCGGCGGGCGTGTAAACTTTTTCGAGGAAGCGATCGCCAAAGCGATCTAATGCCGCTTGAATGCGCGGAACATATACGATATCTGTCCCAAGATAGATGTTCAAGGTCTTGGTTCTCTAAATATTTGTCTCCATTACTTTAGCAGGACTGTCGCCTACCAGACAAAACTTACTCAAATGCAGGCCCGTGTTCCAAACCCCGCTCGAATCAGTCCTTCCCAATCCTTCAAGATTATTCAATCTAAAATCTAAAATCTAAAATCTAAAATCTTAACTGTCCCAACCCCAAACCAAGCGGGCACTCCAGAGGACGATCAAGCAGCCGAGGGCGATCCAGTCTCGGATTTTCAATTGCAACTGGTGCCATTCTACACGGTGTCGATCGGGACTGGTGAAGCCACGAACTTTCATGGCGCTGGCTATTTGTTCAGCTCGCAGGAGCAAGTTTTCTAACAGCCGCTCGGCTATCATCAACCAAACTTGAGCGGCGCGACGAAATCCGAGTTTTTTCCAGTTTATCGCTCGGGTACTCACCGATCGCACTAAATTTTGTATTTCTTCCAATACTAGGGGAATGAACCGCAAAGATAACGTTAATGTTAGCGCTATTTCGGTGACAGGCCAGTGCAAGCGGCGCAGGGGCTGCATTAAGTTTTCAATAGCGCAGGTAATTTCTTCGCTGGCTGTGGTGAGAAGGTAGAGGTTGGTGCTGTAAATTACTGTGAAAAATAGGGTGCTGACGTTGATAGCTAAATCTAGGGATTTGCGGGTGATTTTAATCGGGCCTTGTTTGAATAAAACGTAACTGTAGTTTGTGGGTGGGGGGAGTTGATTTGAGATTTGGGATTTGGGATTTAGGATGGGGAAGTTTGAGCCTAAATTAAAAGGTTTGTACCAGGGTTTTGGTTTGGGTGCGGGTGGAAGGGTTGCGGGCTGTTGGGAAAACGTTAATTCGTCGGCGGGGAGGCGGGGCTGGTGTTCTGAGGGGAGTCCGTCGGGGGCGATCGCGCTCAGGCCAAATACTAAAATGCAGAATAGCAGCAGCAGTCCCATTTGCTGCTTCCACACGCGCAAGGGAATTGCTGCTGTTAGTGTCAGTACGATTAACATTCCTACTAGCATCAACCGCCAGATGGGATTGGCGAGTATTGGCGCAATCAGAAATGTCATCAACCAGGCGAGTTTTACGCGGGAGTCGAGCCGGTGAAGCCAGGTTACTGGTTGTTCTAGGTAGAGTCCTATGGGAAGCGAGCGAAGTAAATCCATGTTGTCGATTTGAGATTTTTAATAATATCAATAGAACTCTTGCATTCATTCCAAAATTATCTGGAAATTATCTGCGTTTTTCTGTGTTTATCGGCCTTACATCTGCGGTTTCTGTATCAAAAAAGGACTTCTACAAGAGATCTAATTTATTTAACCGCGAAGACGCTAAGGACGCGAAGGAAGACAAAGAAGGAAGAGAAAAGAAAAAAACGCAATTTGCTTATATCATTAAACTGCGTTTTTTCTTTAATCTAGAGTCGAGAATTACTTCACGCGCAGTGCTCTGTTTGTTGTGCTCATTTCGGTGGCGCGAACTTTTTTGCCTCTCCAAAGCAGCCGCATTGGTGTACCCGTAAAGCCGAGGTGTTTGCGGAATTGGCTTTCCATGTAGCGGCGGTAATTTTCGGTGAAGCGTTTGGGATCGTTGACAAATAGCGCAATTGTCGGTGGCTGCGATCGCACTTGAGTACCGTAATAGATTTTGCCTTGTTTTCCTTGGCGGGTAACTGGGGCTGAGTGCCAGGTTGTGGCTTCTTCTATGACTTCGTTAATGACGGCGGTAGGGACGCGACGTTTGTGCTCGTCGGAGGCTTTGTCTACTAATTCAATAATTTTTTCAACTCGCTGTCCACTCATGGCGCTAACAAAAATCATTTCTGCCCAGTCGAGGAAATAAAGTCTGGTTCTTACTTCTCTTTCGTACTCGTATATGGTGTCGGATTCTTTTTCTACGGCGTCCCATTTGTTGACGACTATGATGCAGGCTCGACCTTCTTCGCTGATGCGATCGGCTAATTTTTGGTCTTGATCCGTAACGCCGTCAATTGCGTCAATTACTAACAGTATGACGTTGGCGCGGCGGATGGCTTTGAAAGCCCGGTTAATCCCGAAAAATTCTGCGCCGTATTCGACGTTTTTCTTTTTGCGAATTCCTGCGGTGTCAATCAGGCGGTAGGTTTTACCGTTGCGTTCTACTAAGGTGTCGATCGCGTCGCGGGTTGTCCCGGAAATCGGGCTGACTATAGCGCGATTTTCTCCGAGAAATGCGTTTAACAAACTCGATTTGCCGACGTTGGGACGACCGATAATTGCTACTTTAATTTCCTCAACTTCTGGTAATACTTCCGTAGGAAGGTAAGTTATTAATTTGTCGAGCAATTCGCCGGTGCCGTTGCCGTGAATGCCGGAAATAGGGAAAGGTTCTCCCAGTCCCAATTGCCAAAAGTCGGCTGCTTGGGTGAGTCCTGTATTTTCCGATTCGCATTTGTTGACGGCGAGAATGACGGGGACTTTTTGCAGTCTCAGCCAAGATGCGATCGATTCGTCGCCGCCGGTGACCCCGGTTTTTCCGTCTACTACGAAAATGGCTGCGCTGGCTTCTGCCAGGGCCGCCATTGCTTGTTCGCGAATTAAAGGCAAAAATTCTGTCTCGTCGTCGAATACTAGACCGCCGGTGTCTACGACTTGATATTCGCGATCGCCCCAGTATGCTGGTCTATAAGTGCGATCGCGCGTGATTCCTGGTTCGTCGTGGACGATCGCGTCTTGGGTGTTGGCTAAACGGTTGACGATCGTCGATTTGCCTACATTGGGGCGTCCAATAATAGCAACTATAGGTAGAGACATAAAAGTAGCAGCAATTAGGCTGCGCCGTAATTTTGAGGTTTAGCCTTTTATTGTAAGCGAAACAGGCCCAGATTGTATGCGATCGGGCTGCATCGTGTATTCTACGCCCTCCGGGGCTGTGTGGCTCGCACCGCGAACTCATGGCGACCTCCGCAAACGAGATAAAGTACGCTCGCACTGTTAAGCTGGATTACCAGAGCCTGGTAACGATAAATGCTTGCTGCACCTTCTCTAAAAATTGCTAAATGGAACGACTTATTTCTCTATTCGGGTTAGCTGTTTTTGTCGGTTTGTCCTACGCCTTTTCAGTCAATCGGCGCGCTGTCAAGTGGTCGCCCGTATTGTGGGGAATTGCTTTACAGCTAATTTTTGCTATTTTGATTCTCAAAACTGCTCCGGGTTTGGCTGTCTTCAAATTTTTGGGAGATATGGTGACGCAGTTTCTCAATTTTTCTGATGCCGGGGCAAAGTTTGTATTTGGAGACACTTTTGCCGAACACTTTATCGCTTTTAAAGTGCTGCCCACTATCATTTTTGTCTCTTCGTTTATCACCATACTTTATTACTACGGCATTTTGCAGCGAGTTGTGCAAGCAGTGGCATGGTTGATGATTAAAACCATGAAAACTTCTGGCGCCGAAACCCTTTCTTGTGCTGCGAATATCTTTGTCGGGCAAACCGAAGCTCCTTTGTTAATTAAACCTTATTTAGCGACGATGACGCTCTCGGAACTCCATGCTGTCATGACAGGAGGATTTGCCACAATTGCCGGCGGAGTCATGGCAGCTTATATTTCTTTTGGAGTACCGGCTCACCATTTAATTGCGGCGTCGGTGATGTCTGCACCAGCAGCTTTGGCTATTTCTAAATTGCTGTACCCAGAAACTGAAAAGTCGCTGACTGCTGGGGAGGTTGAGGTGAAGGTAGACCAGGTTTATGCTAATGCGGTAGATGCGGCGGCTTCGGGTGCTAGCGACGGGTTGAAGTTGGCGGCGAATGTGGCCGCTATGCTGATTGCTTTTTTGGGTTTGTTGGCTTTTGTAAATGCGCTTTTGGGGTGGTTTGGAGGGCTAATTAGTTTGCCTCAGTTGTCGCTAGAATTAATTGGTGCTTATTTGATGGCTCCGGTTGCTTGGCTGATGGGAGTGCCTTGGGCTGATTGCGCAGAGGTGGGGGTTGTTTTGGCAAAAAAAACGATTTTGACTGAGTTTATTGCTTATTTAGATTTAATGGAATTGGTGAAACAACAGGCGATTTCTGAACGATCGCAAATTATCTCGACTTATGCTTTATGCGGGTTTTCTAATATTGGTTCGATCGGGATTCAGATTGGGGGAATTGGCGCGCTGGTTCCGCAGCGGCAAGGCGATTTGGCGAGGTTGAGCGTGAGGGCGCTAATTGCTGGCTCTTTGGCTTGTTTTATGACTGCTTGTATCGCAGGGATGCTGATTTAAAAGTTTTGAGTTTTTAGTTAAGCAGTGCGGTACTAGCCCAGTAGGAGCGTGAGTTACGAGGCTACTAACTTTGGGCGTTTTTATTCTGATTCCAAGCTCCCCCAAGCAATTTTCCTTGAGTGAAAACTCAAAAATCGGAACCTCAAATAGCGGTTTTCTGCTTTTTACCTTGTTCAGATTTAACACGCCAGACACGGCTAGCAGTGCGGTACTTATGCCACACCCTACATTAACTACAGTAAATGTTATTAAATAAAAGTTAAAAAACCCAGAAAATTATTTGATGGGTGGTATTGATTTGATGATTTGCGATGCCCGACAGCGAATTTTAGCGATCGGCTATTATTGAAAATAAGCAGGAGTTTAGTCTGTAACACTAGATGGAAACAGTAAACTAAATTATCCTCAAAGCCAAATAAATAGGTGGTTTACAATGGCTGTTATGCAACTAGAAAACGGTAGAACCTATAGGGATATAGGGGCGATCGCAAGCCAACTGGCTGTTTTAAATGTTCAGATCGATCGTCTGCCAATGAGGGAAAATCCTGCGGTTCGAGAACTGCTAGCCCAAGACATTCTCAATGTAACAGAAAAACAGCAGATACTCGCAGCATTTCAAAGCGAGTTTGAACAGTTTAAGCGCGCAGACAAATGTCAGTGGTGCGACTTAAAAGTGCTGCACCCCGCTTCGCCACAGATTTACGCGCTGATGACTCAAAGCAATCGCACTCACACCCACACAGATCCAGAAGTTCTTCACATTTTAGCTGGGGAATGTGTTTTTGGGTTTGTGTATCCTAACGGCTCTCAGGTACAATTAATGCTGCAAGCTGAAGAATACATTAAAATCCCCACAAATACCGAACATTGGTTTTATCTCACTCCGTCGTTGTACTTGAAAGCCGTGCAGTATTACACGACTGCTCAAGGGTGGGTTCCTCAGTACACTAACAGGAAGTTAAAAATTAAAAACTAATGTATGGTGAGCCGTGCGCACCTTCCTAAAAACTCAATGTAAGGTGCGCAGGGAGCATCTTTCTAACAACTCATTTTACCCATTAAATGCTCTCTAATCAAGCGGTGTGGCTATTTCAATTTCTTCGCAGCGCTGCAAAAGTGCTTCTATTTCCTGAGCTAAGAAAATTACTTCTGGCCAAGAAGAACCATTGATTAAATCTTGAGCGTGAGCTAATTTGTTCCTCAATGCTTCTGCTGATTTTAAAAAACGCTCTCCGTAGCGTTTAGATTTGAGCCCCAGCCGATCGACTATTTCAGCAGAAGTCAGGATTAACTCTCGCTTGTCGCAGAATTGCAGGTAATCGATTAAGTCAATTGCTTCATTTCGGGATCGCCCCAATTCCCAAAGGTGTTTTGCCACTAAGATGCGATCGCTTTTAAGGAACTTCTGCCAAGAATCTTGGGGAAAGTAAATCCGCACGATCCGCAATAAATTCATTTCCAGAAGCGTCACCAATCCAAACAGCAGCATCCGCACCGGTGCTTTTTGCAAATCGCCGCAGGTAACGATACCGTTGATCCTGTTGCTTTCTAATACAAATAATCTCGGTTTTTCTCGCAGCAGCGGCAGCAATTCCATTAAAGGAGTGGAGGCGGCAATTAATTGGGATGGGTGAAAAATTTGCTGGTAGTCGCTGCACTTGCCTGGCATTAAGTGCGATCGTTCTACATAGCCGCAAACCGTGCCGTTTTCTTCGATACCGAGCACGTCAAAATCGCGGGCCTCCATCCACGATCGCAATTTGGCTGCGTCTTCGCAAGCGGGGACAGATTTCAGCGGTTCCGCGAGGTATTTAACTGTAATGCTGTCTTTGAATAAATCCCGCAAGTCGGCGGAGCTTGATTTTAAATGTTTCATGTCCGGTAATTTCATGGCAAGTTGCTGCAAGTAGAGACGCGGCATTACCGTGGGGAGTATCTCAGTTTTGTAAAAAGCATTTTTTAGGAGTGCGAGGGGGACGCTCGCACACGGATAGTAAAAGCCAAACTGAGATGCTCCCTTACCCTTCTTCGTGTCAACAAACACGTCAAACGTAATACCTGTTTGCTGTTTCACTATTAGGGTTCGATCCCCCGGCGCCCCCGCAATGATTTGGGGGAAGAGTCTGATTTAAAGTCCCGACAACGATTCGGCGGATGCGAGGGGGATCTAAACTCAGGTAAAAGCGATATTTCTCAAGGGTTTCAGTCTTAAGTTGAGACCAATGTCCCCTACCGTATCCCTACAGAGTTTATGATATTACTTACTGGCTAATTCCGGGCAATAATGGTTGGCGGCAAGAGTGGTAATAATATCGGCATCGGCGAGAAAACTTTCTTTGGCAGTTGGATTTTCGATACTGACAGCTTGCCCGAGCGCTCTTAATTTAAACTCCGGCAGAGAAACTCCCGATTTTGCTTCCGCACACATTCTTTTAGCTGTGGCAATTTTTTGACCGGGCGCTCTTTGGATTGCTTGCAGTAAATTGTCCGTTGTTTCGGGAGAGTAGCTTTTTGCTAAGCGTTTGTAGTCTTCGATAAATTTCCCATCGTTTCCTGTCAGCTTAATGTCGGATTCTTGAGGCGAACACAACTGGTTTAAGTTAATTACTTCTCCCGCTGAATTGACAAGAAAACATCCTTCGCGCTCTTGGGCGATCGCGCTGTTGTCGCTGGGTACAAATTGTATAATAACGGCGGACAGAACAGCAGTTAAACGCCAGTAATTTAGCATAGCACTCACCTTATCTATTTGGGATTTTTAGCCGCAGATTAATGCGGAGCAATACGGGTTTTGTTGGGTCATAGCGTGTCCGATAAATTAACCGAAATACTTGTAAACGCTGGTTTCACCAACAATCTTAGGACTTACGCATGGGGGTCGAGAAACCGGGTTTTTTACGAAAATATTTCCTGGCAACCCGCAGATTTGGTAAAAAACCCGGTTTCTTTGGTGGGAGTGCGTGCAGGACTGAATCTATAATTCTGACTAAAAATCTACATAAACCCGCCCCTACCCAGCGAAAAATCCTTGCAGGAAATTCAACGGACATAATATCAGACGAGCGTTTCGTTGTCTGTGGAAGTTTTCATTAACAGCAAACATCCCCCTTGTGTCAGGGGCGAATGGGTGGAACCAGGAACAGATCGAATGTAGTCGCCTTGATGGCAAATTTCCCCTTCTACAATTAAATCTCCTTCTAATACAAACACTTCTTCCGAGCCAGCGTGTCGGTGCAGGGGAAATGTGCTACCTGGTTCTAGTCGCATCAAGCAGGTAATTTCGCGCTTTTGTTTGTCAATGTAAAGCTTGCGGAGCCAGACTCCCGGAACTCCATAAGATTTCCATCTTACATCATTCGATCGCACGATTAAAGATGGAGTATTGTTCTCTGTTGGGGAGGTAACAATTGGCTTTAAATTGACTGATTCTGCCGGGGTTGGCGGCAGTTCTGCTATGCGCTGGAACAGGCGGTTTTTGAGGTCGGGCGCGACGGCAACTGGGGGGGCTGTGTAGGCGATCGCGGCAATTGCTGCTTCCCAGGCCGCCCGTTCACTTTGCAATTGTGGAGATGCTCTCAATTTTTCTGTAAGTGCGCGATTTTCTGACTCGTCGAGGGTATCGAGAGCTTGAAGGGCGGCAAGGATATTAAACTCCTCGTCTGGCATCATTTCCATCTGTTTTCCGCCATTAATTGTAATTCAGCCTAAGTTGATTTTAAATTTGAGATGGGTCTGCTGCCCTCGCACTGAAGATGGATGATGGGAGATGCCATAATTTTAGATTGATCTTAAAACACTTAAATTTTGTTTTTTGATAATCTAAAATTGTTCGCTCAAAGCTTGACGCAATTTAGAAATACCCAACCGAATTCTGGTTTTGATGGTACCTGTCGGAATACCAGTTTTAGCCGCGATCGCCGCGCAAGTCAATCCTTGGTAGTAGGCGAGTTCGAGCGCAATTCGCTGTTCTGCAGGCAGTGTTTCTAGGGCTGCTTTGACTTGTTCGCTGCGTTCTTCGATCATTGCATCTTCCATCGGTTCTGCAATTTCGTCCGTGGATATTTTAGCATCTTCCATACAAGCCTGAGCCGCCCGGACTGTTCGCTGCAAAACTCGGAGTCGATCGAGGGAACGACTGCGGGTAAGCATGAACAACCAGGTATCTGCTCGACTGCGAGAAGGATCGTAAGTTGCTGCTTTTTGCCAAATTTGGGAAAAAACATCGAGTACCACTTCTTCAGCTTCTTCTACCGAACCCAGAATTTTGTAAGCGAGAGCGTAACTTGGACGACCGTAGCGATCGTAAAGTTTAGCTAATGCCGTTTGGTCTTTCCGGGCAATCTGCACTAAAAGCAGCGATTCATCGCTTGACTTTTGGCCTGTCATCTCAGTGTACCGAAAATTTTTTGTTTTGACTGCACAGATCCAAAATTAAAAATTCGGCGTATATTACTACAGAACATAATTGTAAGTTAAAAGTTGGGGAGACAAGCTGGAGTATGCTTTTTCTGGCTAATTTTGTCGTGCTTTGAATTGTAAAAATCCCAAGTCATCTTGAATTTTACCACCGAATTAGTGATTTTTTTGAGACTTAGCAATCCGCTTTATGCCGAACGAAGAAATCCCTGAGCCTGAACAGTCAAAACCGCGCTATCCACTCGTTCCCAATCTCTGTCCGCTCGCTCCCAAGAAGACCCTGGGAACCCATATAAGCGAGGCTCTGGCTCCACTGGAGGGAGGCTCTGTCTCCGAGCAGGCATTCCCCAGAATACTCCGGGAATGAATAAATCCTCAATAACGCACTTTTTTACATAAATTAATCTGGCAGCACAGATCCAAAATTGCCAAACCTTCGTATACTAATTGAGAGAAGGCTCAACGACAGCGCCAAAGCCCGAAAGGTTGACAAATTTCAACCTGTTGCTACAAAAGTAAAACCCGCGAATGCAGGTTATTTACCATTGATTTGTGCAAAAATATCATTGAAATAAAGGTGCTAACAGTGAAGCTGACAAAAAAAATTCGCCGAACCATACTAGCTATTGAAGTAGCTCTAATTGCTCTATTAACTCCAGGGATAATTGTCGCTTCCGACCACGACGACGGCGAAGTAGATATCAAAGGTCGCGCTGTCAATTTAACTGACCTCTACGTATTTCGGGAAAAAGACCAAAATTCTGGGGCCGCCGAGGGGGATTTAGTATTGATCCTGAATTCAAATCCTAGGTCTGTAGCTCGCTATCAATATTATTTCAGCACTACAGCCCTCTACCAATTTCACATCACGCAGGTGGGTGACGTGAATTCTACCCCGACTGGACGCGCCGATATTATCTTGCGGTTTGCCTTTAGTCCGCCTAACAATCAAGGTATGCAAGCGGTAGCTGTAACTGTTGTTCGCGGCGGCTCGGAGACAACTACTAAGACTACAGTTAATGGCGGGCTAATTGCCACAACTCCGTTGAATTCTAATGCTGTTTTGAATACAGTACCTGTGGGCGGTTCTAACTTGACTGTATTTGCTGGGTTGCGGGAAGACCCGTTTTTCTTTGATGTGGAACAATTTTTCCGAGTCCGCGCTGGAGCTTTGGGAACGGGGTCGAAAGTAGGTTTCAAGGAACCGAGTCAAGCGATCGACTTTACTAAAGGTTACAACGTCAATACAATTGCTGTGCGCGTTCCCAAAGCGTTCTTGCAAGCAGGAACTGGGGCGAATACTTTTGATGTTTGGTCAACTGTTTCTATCAGAGACGGAGCTGGTGGTTTCAAACAGTTTGAGCGTTTGGCGAGACCTGCAATTAATGAGGGTTTGATAGTTACTCCCGAGTTTTTGGAAGCATTCAATAATATTCCTCCGAGATTGGATTTGAGCGGTGCTGCTGCTCCGGTGCGGCAGGAAGCTGTTGCTACTCTCAATGCTGTGGATCTTTTGGACGGTCGCGATAATGTCGATCCAAATGCGATCGCCGGAGCTTTCTTACCGGATGTCATGCGGATCGATACCACAAAACCTAGCGGCTACGGTAGCGCGACAAATTCTCAAGGAAGTTTGATCGGAGGTCGTTTGCCTATGGACGACGTTATTGATATTACTCTGGGAGCTTTGGTGGGTTCTCCGGTTGGCGATAACGTTTCATATAACGGAGCTCCGGGAAATCCGGCTCAGGGACACAAACCTTTAGAACCGAATTTTCCTTATTTGGCTTTGCCTAATTAGTCATTAGTCATTAGTCATTAGTCGTTAGTTATTGCTGATTGGCTAATGACTGATAGAAAATGCTTTTTTTAACCGCAGATGAACGCAGATTAACGCGGATGTATGAAAACTAAAACTAAACTGGAAATAAAATCGGATATTTTGTCGTGGTGGCTGCTGATAGTCGTCCCTTTCGTTGGGATGGTAGTAGTGAATTTACCGTCTAATTTGCGTTTTATTTTAGATAATTTTTCTAACCAAAGTTCGGCAAATCTCGATGCTAATTACCGCTATCATTTCTCGGCAAGTTTGAGAAATAATCCCAATCAAAAGGAAGCTATTCAGCAAGAGATTGCTTTTTACCAGCAGCGATTGGCTGTTGATTCCCGCAGCGGTTTGAACCGGGCGGCACTGGCGGGATCTTATTTAAAAATGGCTCGCGCTACTGGGGAGGGCGGTTGGTTTTTATTGGCAGAACAGGCGGCTCAAAGGTCGATCGCCGATTTGCCTTTTGACAACAAAGGCGCGCTGTTAGTTTTAGCTCGAATTGCCGAGGCGAGACACGATTTTGTTACTGCTTTGCGCTTGGCTAAACAGGTGGGTTCTGATAATGAAGATGCGATCGCCCTGGAAGTTACATCTCACTTAGCCACGGGTAAAGTGAGCGAGGCAAATGCAGCCGCAGAAGCATTAGTTAACCGGATTCCCAACTTGGGTTCTCTCACTTTGAGAGCTTTGGTGAGAGAGTCTCAGGGCCGAGATGCTGAGGTTTTGCAGGATTACCGCCAAGCAATGGCGGCGGAGGAACCGGGAGAGGTTGGGGGTTCGGCGCGGGCCCGATCGCTCTTGGGCCGATTTTACGCGCGTCGCGGGCAGTTTGTGCAGGCGAAAGCGCTATTAAAGGAGGCGCTGCGGTTGGTGCCGCGATACCCGCTGGCGCTGATTTATTTGGCGGATTTGGAGACGCGGCAGGGCAATTACCGGGAGGCGGAAGGCTATTACAGCAAGGTTTCTGCCTATTCTGGAGGGGCTGCGACGCTGTTCGATCGCACTGTAGATGGCGGTATGGCTAGGGTGAAAGAGTTGCAGGGAGATGCGATCAAATCCCGGCGACTTCGCGACAAAGCAGAAGCCGGGCTGCGACAGGAACAGGCTTTGAGCTCTCGCGGTTTTGGACACCGCCGGGATTTGGCGCGTTTGCTGCTGGAAAAAGGGCGATCGCAGGATGTCGCCGAAGCGCTGGCGTTAATGCAGGAGGAGGTGAAAATTCGGCGGGATGCTGTCACGCTGGATACTTTGGCTTGGGCGTTTTCGGCCTCTGGGGAATGGCAAAAGGCCGATCGAGTGATGGGCGAAATACGGAGCTCGGGGATTCGCGATGCGGCTATGTTTTACCGGGCTGGTGCGATCGCCCGTACTTTAGGTAAGGATACCGAATCTCGCGCTTATTTTCAAAAGTCCAAGGAAATTGACCCGAGTTTTGACGATCGAGCTCGCCAAGCATTGGGTTTGGGAAGTTATGAATTTTGAGCCGTAGGGGCGGGTTCACCAATAATTTTATGGGATATAGACAATTTAAATAAACCCGCCCCCACCCGACGAGAAAACTCTTAAAAGGATATACTTATGCAATACAAACTAAACCGACCGCCAAAATTTCTCGTCCTATTCTTCCTAACACTTTCATTATTACTAACAACCTCAACCCGACCAGTTTACTCGCACTGGTCAGACTTATCCGTAGCAGAAATAATAGTCAACGATTTGCAAACCGAAGTAACATTAACTTTCCCAACCGGCTTGACAAACTTCGCCGACGACAATCGAGACAGCCAGCTACAACCTGCTGAAGTTCGCAGCCACCAAACACAGCTAGAAAAGTTTTTTAGCCAACAAATTCGCATTAGCAACAGTAGCAAGATTCAAGGAACCTTAGGAGTAAAACCGCTAGAAATAGCAGCTAAAACCGCCAGTTCAATCCAGCAGCCAAATACCCACAGCACCTTAATCTTAAACTACACCTGGGCCGCAGCTTCTCAAAATAAAACCCCCGGTTTACCTAATGAAATTCCTATCTCAAAAAATGACAAATTGTGGATTAATTACCATCTGTTTTTGCCTGGAGTGGTGACAGCTAGCTGTCAAGCTACCATTGTCCAAGCGGGTGCTGTAAAAAGCTTTGTGTTTACGCCGCAAAACCGGGATTTTTTGTTAGCCGGAAATGAATCAATCTGGGATTCAGGTTGGAGTTTGCTGCTAGCAGTAGCGGGAGCATTTACTTGGGGATGCGTGCACGCGATGTCGCCCGGACACGGAAAAACCATAGTCGGCGCTTATTTAGTAGGTTCGCGGGCTACTCCCCTACACGCTTTATTTCTAGCAGCAACAACTACAATAACTCACACTGCGGGCGTGTTTGCTGTCGGCGGAATTACTTTGTTTGCTTCTAACTTAATTGATGCCGAAAAATTAGATCCTTGGCTGAGTTTAATCTCGGGTTTATTAGTAGCAATCATCGGGCTTAATTTACTCTTAGAAAGAAGCAAAAGTAGGTTGGTAGTGAGGACTGAATTTCTCAAAAAAATCCAAACTAAAATATTTAATAATAATTGGTTTTTAAGGGCGAAACTCCTTCCTACAAACCGTGAGGAACCAGTAAATCTTTTAAATAGAGGAAGTTGGGAGAGAGAATTTAAGCCTGTAAAAGCAGATATATTTCATCACTACCACGATCACGGAGACGGCCGCATTCACTCGCATTTGCCGCCAGGTGCTGACGGTTCTCCCATTACTTGGAAAAGCTTATTAGCGTTGGGAATTTCTGGTGGTTTGTTGCCTTGTCCTTCCGCTTTGGTGATGCTGTTGAGCGCGTCGGCTTTGGGCAATGTTGGTTTGGGAATGACGCTAGTGGTAGCATTTAGTTTGGGATTGGCTTTAGTGCTGAGCGCGATCGGATTAATCTTAGTTTATGCCAAACGGAATTTTGATAAGCTGCCAAAACAGATAAGAGCAGTCAAATTTCTGCCTGCGATGAGCGCGATGTTTGTAATGTTTTTGGGGTTGGGAATTACCGGACAGGCGATGTTTAAAATATTGGGGGCGACTCAGTGAGTAATTGGCAATGGATAACCATAAAATTAGGACTCTGCCGCCTAACTCCAAACTTACAAATAAGTCTTCTTTTATATCCCCGACTTCTTCAAGAAGTCGGGGATCTGGGTATTCTGTTTTTTTAGCCGTTGCTCACTTATCAGCCCGCATTATTATATTTATTAATAATTTCGGCTAAATCCGGTACTCCCTTTTCCACGTAAGTCTTAGCTGAGGGGCGGAGTTTGGCATAGGCGCCTTTAACAATCGCTCTTGTACTCTTCTCGGCTCTTTTGTCGCTGATCTGGAGCAATTCGTCTGCCACTATAGCTTTTCTTTGGGCTAGATATTCGACTGGGTTGCCATTGTTTACTGCTTCACTCCACATCGGATCGAGTGCGATCGAGATTTCTGGCAGAAGTTGATCGACGACTTGGGCGCAATAGTCAGCCCGTATCCCCTTGACAGTAGAGTAGGCAGCTTTAAGAGCCAGACCACCTAATCCCGGCGCTGCTGCAACTTGTTTGTCTATCAACTTTACACAGTCATCAACAACAGTTCCTCTGTTGTTTTCATTCAAGAGAATATCGCTAAGTCCCATTTTTACTTTCCTTGATTTAATAGTCAATGTGCTTATTAGCTTTGAACTCCATCTGGGGAGCATATATCTATTTTGATCCTTTACTGAGGATTACACAATTTTTTTAAGGTTTGAATGTTTCTACTAGACAGCCTGATGTTGAGATTGGTCTAGTATGTTATGGGAATTAATGTCGGCTCTGCTAGTCGTTACTGACCTACGGTTTGTAGTAAGGGCTTTAGTCCTTATTAGCTGATATTAATGAGGACTAAAGCCCTGACAACAAACTGATGATTTGTGAACAGTCATAGAAAAGAGAACAGCTAGAAAAAAATCTGAGAGAGACTCTGCGTAAGTTCGATCGCACTTGCACGTATCCTTAGGATTGGGGGTTCGGCCCGAGGGCGGCAGGTACTGAAACGAGGGGAAGTTTCATGGTTTGAGCCGGGTTATCGCTCGCTCGCAATACCAAATTTTTCGGTAATTTCGCGGAAGTGCTTAGTCCGGGAAATACTTGAAGCGATAAGGTTAAGGCAGCCGATAACAACAGTTTTTCATACATGGCACTGTCTCCAATACATACTATGCCCTAGGGCATAATACCTCTTACCCCTACAACATATAAACATCTTCAGTCACTTGGTGCGATCGCACGGCCACACTTAAGTGATACATATCACGACGGAGGGGGGGGTGATGGGGGTAGGGGGGGAGAGGGAGAGGGGGAGTGGGGGAGAGTGAGAAAATCTTGACCCTTGACTTCTGGCGTCAACATCCGTAAAATCCGTTAAATCCCTTACACTGCGCATTGCCAAACTTCCTTCCAAATCGAGAATTGTCCGAGAGAAAGAAGCCGTTGAGTCTCTCTCAAAGGTAGAATTAGCGCGTAGAAGTTATTTGACACAGCGGAGGTACCGACAATATGCTTGCATACTTTCTGGCGTTGGCGGTCGGTCTAGGCAGCTTCAGTATTTACATGGCGGCCTTCTTTTTTCCAGAAGTTCACCGCAAAAGTGATTTTACCTGGAGCGGGGTAGGGCTTTTTTATGCGTTAATTTTATGGGCTTGTGCGGGACGAATTACTGGTGCTCTCCTGCTTGGTCAAATGGCGGGCGTGGCTATGTTGGGCTGGTTTGCTTGGGAAACTCTGACTTTGCGCAGGCTGGTGACGCCTGTTGCTGAGCAAACGCCGATTCCTCAGTCGGTGAATTTGCCGGGGGCTGCCGGTGGGGTGTTGGGGGGCTTGTTTCCCAAGAAAAAAGAGCCCGCAGCGAAAAAACCTAAGTTTGTTCGATCGACCAAACCGAAAACTGATGTGGTTCCAGCAGCCGCTGTTGATGAGGGCGAGGTAAAGCTAGAGGAACAGCCGACGATTCCCCCCATAGCTGAAATTATTGCCGAAAGTTCGATCGAGCCAAGAGCCGAAAGTGCTCAGGCCCCTGACTTGACAATTCCCGACTCGAGTGTACCTGCAATTGAAGAAATACCCGTCTCTTCAGTCGAAACTCCTGCTGCTGAGACTTCACCAACCCCAGCAGAATTAGCCAGCAGCTTCACTCCTCTACCTCTACCTCTAAAAATTTCAGAAATTGCCTCTCCAGCAAGTGTGGAGCCAGCAGAGGCTCAGCCAGAGCGTCAACAGCAGCCAGAAGCCGATGATTTTGACGACATGGAAACAGAATGGAGGAAAGCTGTTAAAGAGTCCCAGGCGGCAGCGGCGGCGGCCCCAACTCCTGCCAAACCAGCTAAAAAATCCGGCGGTTTCGCAAGTCTGTTAGGCAATATCAAAAATAGTCTCGGGGGTATGTTGGGACGGGGTGCGGGTAAAAACAAGTCTGAGGCAACTCCCCAGACGCCAAAACCTTCAACGACTCCAGAATCGATCGCACCTGAATCTAAAATAACGGCAATTCCTGCACCGGGGATCGACCAGATTCTCGAATCCGAATTAGCCTCTGCCGCGGCGGAAGTGGCAGCCGAAACCAGCAACACTGCTGTTGAAACCAGCCTTGGAGTGCCGTTTCCAACCGATGTTGAAGCAATGGCCGAGTTGCTCGCGGCAGAAACCGCGACTTCTGACAACATAGGGGAAACTCCGATCGACGAGCCATCGTCAGCCCAAACCGAGACACCGCCGCCTGCGGTTGGTGAACCGGAAGCACAAGCCCCAGCAGCATCTATAGAAATGACTGTGGTGGAAATGGTGTCTGTCGCGCCTGTGGAGATGGAAGCATCGGGAGATCCCGAGTTGAGCGCGCAGGTGGAAGTGGTTTCGGTAGCAGTTATGTCGATCGAATCCACCGATCAAAAACCATCTTCTGAGGGAGAACAACCCGAATTGATTCGCCCGAATCCCCCCACTCCGGATCTAGTCGAAACTGCTAAACCGGCCGCTGAATCCAAGTCTGAGAATGTATCCGACGAAGATAAGCCGTCATCTTGAGGCAGAAAGCAAAAGGTAGAAACCAGAATTTTTTTGATTCTGCCTTCTGCCTTCTTACTGTTTACTGTTTACTTCTTACTTCTGCCTTCTTCCTTCTGCCTTCTGCCCTCTTCCTTCTGCCTTCTTTGTTAATATTATGAAAGCAATTATGGTCGTGGGAACAACATCTCACGCAGGGAAATCATTACTCGTTGCAGCTTTGTGTCGAATCTTTTCTCGGCGAGGCTGGCGGGTAACTCCGTTTAAAGGTCAGAATATGGCACTGAATTCCTATGTCACAGCGGCCGGCGGAGAGATTGGGTACGCTCAAGCAGTGCAAGCTTGGGCTGCGGGCATCCCACCTTGGGTAGAAATGAATCCGATTTTGCTCAAGCCACAAGGAGACATGACTTCTCAATTAATTGTCAAGGGCCGGGCGATCGCAAATGTGCGAGCATCTCAATATTACGAGCAGTATTTCGATCTCGGCTGGCAAGTTATTCGGGAATCTTTAGAATTTCTCGGCAAAGAATTTGACATGATTGTGTGTGAGGGAGCCGGCAGCCCTGCTGAGATTAATCTCAAACACCGCGATTTAACAAATATGCGGGTAGCTAAACATTTAAATGCTCGGACTTTGCTAGTAGTTGATATCGATCGCGGTGGTGCTTTTGCTCACATTATCGGTACTTTGGAATTGCTCGATCCAGACGAACGGGCTTTAATTAAAGGATTCATTATTAATAAGTTCCGAGGACAAAAATCTATCTTAGATCCGGGGCTGACTTGGCTAGAAGAAAGGACGGGAATCCCGGTAGTTGGGGTGATTCCTTGGATAGACGAAGTGTTTCCCTCAGAAGATTCTCTCGATTTGCTCGATCGGCGTTCTCCCAATACTCAAACCGACATAAATATTTCAGTCATCCGCCTGCCCCGACTTTCTAATTTTACCGACTTTGACCCCCTGGAGTCGGAAACTACCGTCACAGTCAAATATGTCAGCCCAAAAGACAATTTAGGCCATCCAGATGCCGTAATTTTACCAGGCTCTAAAACTACAATTTCCGATTTGCACGTGCTGCGCCAAACAGGTATGGCAAAAGCTATTCAAAATTATTTAGTAGCTGGCGGTACAGTCATGGGAGTTTGCGGCGGCTTTCAGATGCTGGGAGAAAGTATCACGGATAGAGAAGGGCTTGAGGGAGAAAAAGGAGAATTTCCAGGATTGGGATTGCTGCCTTTGAAAACTGTGATGGCACCGAACAAAATTGCCCGCCAACGAATCGTAACATCTAACTATCCTCAACCGGGTTTGCCAGTTTCCGGTTACGAAATTCATCAAGGAAGAACGCAAATGCTAGAGTCAGATTTGACTCAACCGCTATTTGACGATGAGAGTTTAGGAATTGTCAACACTTCTCAATCAGTTTGGGGTACTTACCTGCACGGCATCTTTGACAACGGAGCTTGGCGGCGAGCTTGGTTAAATCACTTGCGGCAGCAGCGGGGACTCCGCACATTGCCTACTGGTATTCCTAATTACCGGCAACACCGAGAAGCTCTGTTAGACTGTCTAGCAGATACAGTGGAAAAGCATTTAGATATCAACCATATTTTAGGTTAATTAGTTAACTGTTGACTGTTGACTGTTAACAGTCAACTATTAACTATTGTTTGTTAAAGTTGAGGTTAAAATTTAATGACAAAAGTTTGTTTTTTACCAGATAATGTTACAGTTGAAGCTGAACCAGGAGAGCTTTTATTAGATGTAGCCCAACGTGCAGGACTTTCTATTCCTACTGGCTGTCTCATGGGTTCTTGTCACGCTTGCGAAGTAGAAATTGACGGCGGAGATACGATTTGTGCTTGTATTTCCGGCATCCCTTCTGGGAAAAAACAAGTGACAATTAATCTGTATGTTGACCCGACTTGGTAATTTGTCACTTAGCAGTTGGCAGTTGGCAGTTGGTTGTTGGCATTAGTCCTTAGTCCTTAGTCCTTAGTCCTTAGTCCTTAGTCCTTAGGAATGAGAATTAAATAACTTCCACAAGTTTGTGGGATGGGCGTCCCGCCCGTCCGTTTTGGTCGGGCGGGACGCCCAACCCACAAAAACAAATAAAATTGTAAGTTATTTATTTGGCGATGCTT
>NZ_JANMZH010000205.1:0-16387 GCF_031383065.1 Microcoleus sp. OTE_8_concoct_300
TGTGGCAAGTCCAGGTGTGGTAAGCTTCAACATCACGCCCCTAGGATTAGGTTTAGACTATACAAATGTTGCCAAGTTGGGCAATATAGAATTATCCGGTTTATCCTCGGTGATAGCTAGCGGGCCGGGGGGAGGCGCGATCGCACTGCGATCGGGAAACGTGACATTGCGCGATCGCTCGAGCCTAGTATCCGATACGATCGGAAGCATGGACGGCCGCGGCATCAAAATCGAAGCAGCACGATTTAGCCTTTTAGATCGAGCCTTTGTCGCCTCAACCACTAGCGGCAGCGGAGCCGGAGGCCCGATCGAGATCCGAACCGCCGAGAATATAGAACTCAAGGGAATAGGATTTGAAAACTTTCGGCGACGGATTCTCGATCCTGGTGCAGCACAAGAGCCGCCAGATATCGCTGATCGCCAAAGCAGCATCACTACGGGAACTTTGGGTGTCGGCAGAGCCGGGGAGATCGCCCTCGACACCAAACGATTAACTATCCGAGACGGATCGGCAATACTCAACCCGACCTACAGTACGGGAGAGGGCGGCGACGTGACAATTAGAGCCTCAGAATCGGTAGAAATCAACGCCGGGGGGCTGTTCACCACAACTTTTGACAGCGCAAATGCAGGCAGTATCACTATCGAAACCGGTCAACTGAGTGTCACCGACGGAGCCCTCGTCTCGCCCTCGACTTTTGGTGCCGGCAACAGCGGAAATCTGATCGTGAGAGCTTCTGACTCGGTAATAGTAGCGAGACAACGATCGGATAGCCCCCTGAATACGACTCTAGTAACTAACAGTATTGGTGGCACGGGAAGGGCAGGAAACATCGAAATTAACACCCGCTCCCTGCGCGTAGAAGCAGGGGCTAGGATCTATTCTTCGAGCGGGCTGTACCTAGGAGGAAGGCTGATTACGGGGGGGCCCGGCGGAAACATCACCGTCAACGCCTCAGAGTCGGTGGAACTGATCAGCCCCGCAGCGGGATCCATTCCTTCCCCAAGTGCGATCGCTGCGGGAACGGTTGGGAGCGGCAAAGGCGGGGATGTGACGTTGAACACCAGACGGTTGATCGTGCGAGACGGAGGAGCTATCCTAGCCTCAACTCTGGGTGCGGCACAAGGGGGAAATGTGACTGTCACCGCGGACGAATCCGTGGAAATAGCCGGCGTTACCACAGACGGCTTTCCCAGCGCCATCGTCACAGGTTCGGGAGATTTGCCGACCCTGACTTTGTTGGGGCTGCAACCTGCATCTGGTGCGGCGGGAAGCTTGAGCATTGCGGCGGGCCGGTTGAGTGTGCGAGACGGCGCACTGGTTAGCGTCAAGAGTTATGGAACCGGGGCGGCTGGCAGCATTAATGTTGTCGCTGATTCGATCGCCCTCAACACCAAAGGCACCATTGACGGCACGAGTGTATCGGGTACCGGGGCTAATATTAACTTGCAAGCGCGAGACATCCAATTGCGCCGCAACAGCCGAATTACCACCGATGCGCGTGCTGGCGAAGGCGGCAACATCACCCTCAACAGCGATATCCTAGTGGGGCTCAACAATAGCGACATCACGGCCAACGCCAAGAGCGCTGCGGGCGGCCGCGTTAATGTCAATGTCCCGAATATCTTGGGCTTTGCAGCAGCGAGCCGCGAACAGGTGAAAGGCAGGTTGGGGCTGAGTGACGCTCAATTTGCAGCGTTGCAAGTAAGTCCTACATCTGAGCTTAATAGCAGCGACATCGCCGCTATTTCCCAAAGTAGCGGCCCGGCTTTGCAAGGTACTGTTACATTTAGTGCTTCCGGCGTCAATCCCGCTCAAGGTTTAGTGGAACTACCGCAAAATATTGTCGCTCCGGCTGCTTTAATTGCGGCAAATCCCTGCACGAAAGGGACCGAGAGCGCATTTACCGTCACTGGCAAAGGAGGAGTGCCACCCAGTCCTCATGATACCCTCAGCAGCCCTCGAACGGGGTGGACGTGGGTGGAAGAGGCAGTTCCTTCGGCAACGAACAATGTACCGGATGTAACGGATCAACCGCAGAGGGAAATCCCGGATCGGGAAGTTGTTCCGGCTCGCGGTTGGGTGGTGAATGCTCAAGGAGAAGTTATGCTTGTGGCAAATCAAGTTGCCGGTCAATTGGACGATCGCACGAGGAATCCTTTATCGGTTTGTGTGCCCCGATGACCTGAAAATAGCAACTGCTTTAAAATTAGTCGCTTTTGTCACCTAACAAAAGGTTAATTATGGTTTTCCAAGATATCTACTTCTGGCTCAGCAAAATTAACGAACTAAAAAAGCGATACAAATACTATACAGAAGTTTTCACTGCTCGGAAATACAGTAGGAACCAAGCAGTGCCAAGGTGTGACAACTTAACGTCAAACCGACCGTCTCTGTTGTTTGTATCGAAGTCTCGATACCCCCTAACCTCGCTTATTCAGCGGGGGACAATAAATCTTCTCAAACTCGCCCGAATCCAGGGGAATTTAGGGGGATATAGACTCGAATACAAGCGACATTTATTAGGGGTTAGGCTCTTAAGTGGTCAGGCCTTGGGACTGCCGTTTCGCTCCCCGATATCTGTAGTTCACTCTACAGAAAATCCCTCGATTCCAGGCTCGATTTACCTTTTAGTTTTGAGTTGCTATTTGTGCCTTTTTCCCGTAGGTGCGATCGCCCAAATCATCCCAGATAATACCCTGGGGCCGGAAAGTTCGCGAACAGTTCCCGATATTATCAACAACTTACCCTCAGATAGAATCACTGGCGGCGCAATTCGCGGCGTTAACCTTTTTCACAGTTTCGGCGAATTTAACATAGGTGAAGGGCGGGGAGCATATTTTGGCAATCCCAGGGGAATTACCAACATCTTCACCCGCGTTACGGGGGGAAAATCATCAAATATTTTAGGAACTCTGGGGGTTTTAGGCAACGGCAACTTATTTTTAATTAACCCAAAAGGGATTGTCTTTGGGCCGAATGCTAGGTTAGATTTGCGCGGTTCGTTTATCGGTTCAACGGCAGACAGTATTGTGTTTAATAACGGCGTTGAATTCAGCAGCACAAACCTGCAAACATCCCCGCTGTTAACCGTTAATATTCCCGCTGGTTTAAGATTTCGGGAGAATCCGGGTGCAATTGTCAATCAATCGACTGCTTTAGGAAAGCTAAACCTCCCAGCCTCTGCTGTGCCAATTCCGATTAGCGATCAAGTTGGTTTAGCAGTAGACCACGGTCAAACTTTAGCACTCATTGGCGGCGACCTCCAACTCCAAGGCGGCAATTTAACCGCCAGCAGCGGACAAATTTTACTCGGTAGCACAGCCAGTCCCGGTTTAGTTAATTTTGCCCTAACTCCTGCTGTTGCTGAGCAGGGAAATTTCACTTTAAATTATGACAAAATTCAGAACTTCGGCAATATTCAAATATCCGATGGAACACTTATCAACACCAGCGGAATCGGTGGCGGTAGAGTAGAATTGAAAGGTGGAAATGTCACCATCAGCGGTGCGCGGATTTATGCGCTGACACTGGGAAATATTGAGGGTAGAGGTATCGATATCACCGCCCAAAAGTTGCGGGTGGAAAACGGCACACAATTTTCTACCCTGACTCTAGGAGATGGTGCAGGAGGCAATATTAACTTCCGCGCAGCTGATTCAGTAGAAATGACCGGGCTGGGAGTTGAGGGCTATCAACAGGTTGCAATTAAATATTTGGTATCGGGAACTATAGACCCCTTTGAGCCGCTAATTATGCTGTTTAATGCTAGTGCTGGTGCTGGTTCGGGGGGGAATATAACGATCGACACCGGACGCCTGCTCTTCAACAATGGGCTAGTAGGTAGCGGCATCACTTTTGGCGGTGGAAGGGGCGGAAATTTAATCATTCGCGCCAATACTTTTGAGATGGCGGGTTCTGGAATTAACAACGGGACAGCTAAAGAAAGTACCGGTGCCGGAGGAAGCATTAGTGTTGATGTGGCGAGATTAATTATGCGTGACGGTTCTCTTCTGAGTACGACGAGCTACAGCAGTGGCTCGTCGGGGAATATCAACATTAAAGCTGCAGAATCAGTAGAATTGTCTAACAGCGGCCCGAGAACAGTTGTGTCAACCGGAATTAGCACCCTGAGTATCGGTTCTAACGGTAGGGCGGGGAATATTAATGTCGATACCAAGCGGTTGACTCTCTCTGGGGGTTCTGCGTTTACAGTAGGAACGGGTGTGTTAATTGGCAGGTTTTTGTTTTCTCAGCATGGGGGGCCTGCTGGAAATTTAACAGTTAGGGCTACAGAATCAGTAGAAATTTCAGGTATTTCTCAAGTTTTGACCAGCGGAATTCAGAATGCTAGTGCGCTGAGTTCTGGAACTTTGAGCTCTAGTCGGGGCGGGGATATTCGCATTGATACGCCAAGCCTAACCGTGCGGGATGGGGGGGTAGTTTCTACGAGTTCTTTGGGGGTGGGAGATGTGGGGAATATTACTGTTAATGCCGATCGCATCGAGGTCAGCGGCAGCGGAAATAATGGTCTGTTTGTCAGTACAATTGATGCTTCGGTGGGCAAGATATTTGGTACTAATCCCAATGCTAGGGCAAATGCCGGTTCGTTGAATCTAAATGCCGATCGATTAATTGTCAGAAATGGAGCTACAGTGACGGTGCAGGCTACGGGAACCGGACGCGCTGGTAATATCAATATTGTCGCAAATTCGATCGCTCTTGATACCAAAGGTAGAATTGACGGCACAACTGTATCAGGTACAGGAGCAAATATTAACCTGCAAGCGCGAGACATCCAATTGCGCCGCAACAGCCGAATTACCACCGATGCAGGTACTTCTGACGGCGGCAATATCAACATCAACAGTGATATTCTAGTCGCCCTCCCGCAAGAAAACAGCGACATCACAGCCAACGCCCGCACAGCAGGCGGCGGCCGCGTGAATATCAATGTCCCCAATGTCTTCGGTTTTACAGCAGCGAGTCGCGAACAAGTCAGAAGCAGGTTGGGGCTGACGGACGCCCAATTTGCATCGTTGCAAGTAAGTCCTACATCTGAGCTTAACAGCAGCGACATCGCCGCCATTTCCCAAAGTGGCGGCCCGGCTTTGCAAGGGGCGGTAACATTTAGTTCTGTTGGAGTCAATCCCGTTCAAGGCTTAGTGGAACTGCCGCAAAATGTGGCCAATCCGGCTGCGTTAATTGCTGCAAATCCCTGCATCCAAGGGGCCGAGAACGAGTTTATTGTGACTGGGCGGGGGGGATTGCCACCGAGTCCTAACGATGTTCTCAGCAGCCCACAAGAATCGTTGCAGTGGGTGGAACCAGCGGTAGGTGGAAGTCAGCAAGTAGAAACTCCCCTACCATCCCGAGAAATTATGCCAACACTAATTATTCCTGCTCAAGGTTGGGTAATGGATGATCAAGGACAAGTAACGCTGGTAGTGTATAATTCAGGTGTTGGTGCATATATTCGCAGTCCGAAACCGACGGGTGTTTGCGTACCTCAATAGGTACTTTTCAGGTTTTAGATAACCCCGGGCTGTTTTACTAATATTAAATTAACCAGACTTAAAAAATGCCCCGCCAATCTGCGGCCCTATTTTTTGCCTTCTTACTGCTGTTTCCTTTCCCCGCCATCGCTCAAATTATCCCCGATAATAGCTTGGGCGCGGAAAGTTCGCGCACAGTTCCCGATACTATCAACAACTTACCCTCAGATAGAATCACTGGTGGCGCTATTCGTGGCGTTAACCTCTTTCACAGTTTCGGCGAATTCAACATAGGTGAAGGGCGGGGAGCATATTTTGAAAATCCCAGCGGAATTGCCAACATCTTCACCCGCGTTACGGGTGGCAACCCTTCTAATATTTTAGGAAATCTGGGAGTTTTGGGAAACAGTAACTTGTTTTTAATTAACCCAAAAGGGATTGTCTTCGGCCCGAATGCGCAGTTAGATTTGCGTGGTTCATTTGTCGGTTCCAGTGCATCGAGTGTTGTATTTAATAATGGCTTTGAATTTAGCAGCGCCAACCCGCAAACAGTACCATTGTTAGCGATTAATATTCCTGTGGGTTTAAGGTTTAGAGAGAATCCCGGCGCAATAATCAACGCTTCGAGTGTAACCCAAGTAATTGAAGACACAACAATCCCCGTAGGTTTAGCAGTACCTCCAGGTCAAACCTTAGCACTGGTAGGAGGAGATTTAATCTTTAATAATGGTTTTGCCAGTGCTTTTAGCGGGAACATTCAATTAGGAAGTGTGGCGAGTCCGGGTTTGGTAAGCTTCAACATCACGCCCCTAGGATTAGGTTTAGACTATACAAATGTTGCCAAGTTCGGCAGTATAGAATTATCCGGTTTATCCACCGTGATAGCTAGCGGGCCGGGGGGAGGCGCGATCTCGGCTAGGGGGGGAAATGTGACATTGCGCGATCAGGCTGCCTTCGTGTCCGAGACTATGGGCGATATTAACGGTCGCGACATCACTGTTGATGCAGCACAGTTAAGAATATTAGACGAAGCCTTGATTGCAACTGGTACTGCCGGGACGGGAGAGGGAGGAAATGTCACAGTCGGTGCTACTGACTCTGTAGAAATCAAGGGAATTGGATATGAGAACTTTCAGCGGGCTGTCCTCGAGGTCGGCACAACTGGAACGAGTAGCTTTTCAACTCGGCCAAGCGGCATAACAGTCGGGACAGCAGGCCCAGGAAGGGCGGGGAATATTGCAGTTGATACTAAGCAGCTAAGACTCGCAGAAGGGGCGATCGTCCTCAACCCGAGCTACGGATCGGGGAACGGAGGAAATATAGCAATTAAAGCTTCTGAATCAGTGGAGGTCAACGCATCCGGGGTGATCACCGCTGCTATTGATCGAGGAAATGGAGGCACTTTAACAATTGATACGGGGAAGCTGACTATCAGAAATGGGGGAGCTCTAGTAACCGCAAGTGTGGGTGCAGGCGAGGGAGGAAACTTAACTGTGAGAGCTTCCGAGCAGGTGATACTGAGAGAGAACCGGCTGGATAGTCCGTTGGGTACAGCAATCTCCACTAACAGTATTGCCGGTATTGCGGGTACGGGAAACGCGGGAAATATAGAAATTAATACACCCTCTGTGTTAATGGAAGGGGGAACGGCGATAACTTCTACCAGCGGGATTGCCACAAGAGATAGCGTGCTTCCTTCGGCCGGCCGGGGCGGAAATATTACCATCAATGCCACCGACTCTGTGAGAATAATTGGCACTAGCACAAGCGACAGTTTAGAGGAAGATCCCAATGCCTTCACTACATTGGCTGCGGGAACTGCTGGGGGCGGTGCGGGCGGGGATGTGAGGATTAACACCGGGCGATTGATTGTTCAAGGTAGCGCAAGCATAACAGCTTCTACTCTAGGGGCAGCACAGGCGGGAAACATCATTGTCAACGCTTCGGAGTCGGTGGAACTGCTTGGAACCAAAGGGAATTTGTCTACTTCCGGCATAGCGACTGCCTCTGGAGATTCTTTTCTGCAGGGGAGAGTCCAGCTTCCACCCCCCACAGGGGCAGCGGGAAACATCAGCATTTTCGCGCCAAGGTTGAGAATCGAAGAGGGGGCAACAATCAATGTCGGGAGTTTGGGCTCGGGAAGTGCGGGCAACATTAACGTTTTGGCAAATTCTATCCACCTTGACACCAAAGGTAGTATTGACGGCACGACTCAATCGGGTACAGGAGCAAATATTAACCTCGAAGCGCGAGATATCCAGTTACGCCGAGGTAGCAGAATTACTACGGATGCAGGTATTTCTGATGGTGGCAATATCAACATTAAAAGCGAGATTCTGGCTACTCTCCCCAAGGAAAATAGCGATATTACGGCTAATGCGCGATCGGCCCAAGGTGGTCGGGTTAATATCAATGTCCCTAATGTTTTCGGGTTTACAGCAGTCAGTCGTGAAGAGGTTCGACGTACTTTGGGATACACAGAGGCTGAATTTGGTGCTCTGGAACTAAGTCCTACTTCTCTAGTTCCTACCAGCGATATTGGGGCTATTTCCCAAAGTAGCAGCCCGGCTTTGCAAGGTACTGTAACATTTAGTTCTTCTGGGGTGAATCCCGCTCAAGGTTTAGTGGAACTGCCACAAAATGTGGTGAATCCGGCTGCGTTAATTGCTACAAATCCCTGCATCCAAGGAGCCGACAGCGAGTTTACGGCTACTGGGAAAGGAGGAGTGCCACCAAGTCCTAATGATGTTCTCAGCAGCGCTCGAACGCCGTGGGCGTGGGTGGAAGGGGAAGGAAGTTCGGCAAGGGGGAATGTACGGGATTTAACGGCTGTAAGCGATAGAGGGAAAAAGGAAAAAGGGGAAATTCGGGATCGGGAAGTTGTGGCCGCTCGCGGTTGGCTGGTGAATGCTCAAGGAGAAGTTACGCTTGTTGCATACAATCCGAGTAATGCTGCTGACGATCGCAATCCTCGACCGAGTTCTCTTTGTGTGCCCCGTTGACAAGAAATTTTTTAATCCCTAATTAACGTGGATAAACGGCGATAAATATTCGTGCTCATTGCCTTCCCACAGACCTCGATCTGGGACTCTCAATCAGATAAAAAATACAAGTGGTTGAATTCTATATGAAATTTACCCGATCGATCCGACAAGTAATTCTGTTATTTGTGATTTCCTGTCTCCTATCGGTTGCGATTCCTCCCGGAGTTGCTCAGGTTAATCCACCACCAGCCGTGCAGCTTGTCCGACAAGCTCGAACTCTTTACCAAGAGGAACGTTTTTCCGAAGCTGTACCGCTGTTGCAGCAAGCGGCGGCGGCGTTTGAGGCAAAAGGCGAAAATCTCGCTCGCGCCACAGCTTTGAGCAATTTAGCTGCAACCTACGGGCAATTGGCTCTTTGGGAAGAAGCAGAAAAAGCTGTAAATTCGAGTTTGTCGGCTGTGCGAACACAAGCCAAAACTCCCGAACAGCAGCGGATTTTGGCTGAAACTCTCAACATTCAAGGACAGTTGCAACTCGAACGGGGGCAGACTCAAGAGGCGATCGATAACTTTAACTTAAGCGCTAAAATTTTAGAGCAAATCGATCGCAAAACCCAACTTTTTCAAGTTCAAATTAATCAAAGTCGGGCTTGGCAAGCTCTCGGACTTTACCCCAGAGCTTGCAAAATTCTGTTAGCTTCTTTGAAGCTGGAAAACCAAACTTGCGAAGTTTCGACAGCGGGTTTGGAAACTGTGAAAAATGGGCCGATTTCCCTAGCTCAAGTCCAGGCAATTCATGCTTTAGGGCGGGTGCTGCGGGTTTTGGGACAACTGGAACGCTCCGAGGAATTGCTATCAGCGGGACTCGCAGCAGCCCAAAAATTAGGTGTGCGGGAAGAGGAGGCTGCAATTTATCTCAATCTGGGCAATACGGTACGGGCTCAAAGCAATAAACCGGGTTTGACACCCAAACAGCGGGCTGATTTGGAACGCTCGGCCCTAGACTATTATGCTCGATCTGCCCAGGGGATGCCGGATCGATCGCCCCTACAAATTCAGGCGAAGTTAAACCTATTGAGTTTGTTGATAGATCGCAAAAATTGGTCCGAGGCAGAGGTTTTTTGGCGTTCCCTCGAACCTCAAGTCGCTCAATTTGGGTCGAATCGCGTCGGACTTTACGCTCAAATTAATTTAGCTCAAAGCTTGATGAAATTAGCTCAGTCGCCTGCGAAAACTTTGAGTTTAAGCGATATAGAGAAAATCCTCGATCGCTCTCTCGAACCAGCAAACAGTTTGGGTGACAAACGAATACAAGCTTATATTCTGGCAGCTAAAGGCAAACTATCGGAAATCCAAAAGCAGTATCAGAAAGCGGAAACAGTCACAATTCAGGCTTTGAGTTTAGCACCGCCGTTTCAATCTCCCGATATTGCTTACCAATTGCTGTGGCAACTTGGACGGATTGGGAAAGCTCAGGGGAATATAGAAAAAGCGATCGCTCAATATACTCAAGCTGTGAATGTACTGTCTTCTCTGCGGGGCGATTTGGTGACAGTCAATCCTGAAGTGCAATTTTCGTTTCGGGAAAGTGCCGAACCGGTTTATCGGGAATTAGTCGGGCTGCTTTTGGAAGAGGAATCTCCCAGTCAAGCTAAGTTGAAACTGGCGCGCCAAACGGTGGAATCATTGCAGTTGGCGGAATTGGACAACTTTTTTCGGGATGCTTGCGCTGATGCTAAACCAACGTCGATCGAGGACATTGATCCTACAGCGGCCGTGATTTATCCGATTATTTTGAGCGATCGTTTGGAGGTAATTTTGTCAATTCCCGGCAAACCCCTGCGCCGCTACACTACTGTGAAGCCTCAAGCCGAGTTGGAAACTGCCTTCAGACTAGCCAAAAATGTCATCAGGCCTGCTGCTTTCCCCCGCAACAGGAGGCAACCCGTTGAACAGGTTTATAACTGGTTAATCCGTCCTGCAGAGGCGGATTTGACCGCCAACGGGATTAAAACTCTGGTATTTGTGCTCGACGGTTACTTGCGCAATCTGCCGATGGCGGTGCTGCACGACGGTGAAAAGTTTTTGGTAGAAAAATACAGTATTGCTTTGGCGCCAGGATTGCAATTGCTGGCACCGAAACCGCTGAGCAAAGTCAAGTTAAAAGTGCTCACCGCTGCCCTCTCGGAAGCGCGTCAAGGCTTCTCGGCTTTGCCGGGCGTGAAGGAGGAAGTTCAACAAATTGCAGCCGAGATGCCGGGGAGTTCGCTGCTGAATGAAGATTTTGTCAGCGGGCGGTTGCACGATCGCATTAAAGCGGTGCCTTACCCGATCGTCCATTTGGCAACTCACGGTCAGTTTAGCTCGAATGCGGCCGATACTTTTATTGTGACTTGGGACCAGAAAGTGAATGTTAAGGAGTTCGATCAACTGCTGCGATCCCGCAGTGGTGAGAGGCAACAGGCGATCGAACTTTTGGTTTTGAGTGCTTGCGAAACTGCTTCGGGCGATAACCGCGCGGCTTTGGGTTTGGCCGGGGCCGCCATTCGATCGGGTGCCCGCAGCACCGCCGCCACCCTTTGGCAAGTCAACGACGAATCTACAGCTATCTTTATGGCTGAGTTTTACCGGCAGCTTGCTTCTTCTAAAGTCAGCAAAGCTGAAGCCCTCCGCAACGCTCAATTAACGCTGCTGAAAAAGCGAGAGTATCAGAATCCGTATTTCTGGGCACCTTTCGTGCTAGTGGGCAATTGGCAGTAATTTATGTCAACTACCCCAACCTGCTACTTCGCGCTGACGCGCTTATCCGCGAGGTTGGGGCTTGCGTCTAAAGTCCACCGCAATTCCGAAAACCTTTGTAGAATTTCGGCTTTGGTTTCATCCTTCGACACATCAGGGGATGCTGACAAGACCCCCGTACTCATCCAGTCTTGCCGAACGAGCAACGTTCTAAGCGCAATATTTCTACTCCCCAACAAATCAGCGTGTAACTCATAGCCACAGCATTCGCACCGAAATAACAACCCTTTGTTGGGTCGATTAGCCTTGGAAGTATGCCCGCACTTTACGCAACTTTGGGACGTATAGTGAGCCGATACCTTGGTCGCTAAAGAGCCACTTAGATTAGCTTTATAGTCAATATATAGCCTTTCTCAGAAAGATGAGGTACTCATGGGCATAGGGCATAGGGCATAGGGCATAGGGCATAGGGCATAGGGCATACCTCACTTTTCTGAGAACCGCTATAGCTATGCAGTTGGGCAAATGACCATTTAGCCTTAATTCTGTTTGCTTTTCGCTGTTTCTTGCTTGCCCTTTTACCTGTTTTAGACTTAATTCTTTCCCGTATTCCGGTTAATGTTTCTAGTCCGATTAGGCTATTGGGCTTTGCTATTTGCTTGCTGATTTGGTGGTTCATATCAGCGATAAACCGTCTCTCTCTGCCAGATAAAGCGATAAGTCTACGCTTGGCTGACCGAGTGCCTTTACGCTGTAAAGTTTGTCTAGCTTTGTGATAGTGATTGGCTTGATGTCTAGCAGCCTTACCAGAATAGAACTTACATTTATTGCTAGAGTCGGTTTCTACCGCTAGATACCGTTGCCCTACATCCACCCCAGCAATTCTAGTTGTCTGAGTTGGGTCAATATTCGGTAGTTCTATTTCTAGGCTTACCATCAATTAATAAGTCTGAGAACCACGCTGGTAAACAATCTTAGCCGCACCAATCTTGGCGCAGCTTTTAATCAAGTTTATATGCTTGTTATAGCCATCGTAAGGTACAACAACTCAACCATTCAAGGTATTAATACTAACCTTTTGGTCAGGCTTAAATGAATAGTCGCGCTGATAGTTTAAGGTAACAGTAAGCGCCACATACTTAGGAGCTTGGTCTAGTCCCTTGTAACGTTTCTTGGCATGGCCTTTCTTAATCGCTTCAGCGTTTTGTTTAACCTTCGTCCACAGACTTTTATAGGTTGCAGCCACTTGTCTGGGGACATTGCAAGCCATTTGTGCCCCAAGCCCAAACCGAGTGCGTAACTCGTGATAGACAAGCTTTTGTAACGAGAGCACCGTTACTAGATTTATCGTTATCAAAAGCTGCATCAGAAGTGAAATTCAGTGCATCCCGATAAGCCAAGGCAGTCTCACGCACCGAGGCTTTCTGCTCAGTGGTGAGATTTAACTTCAGTTTGGCGGTGATGACCTGGTTCACTGTCTTCAACAAACTCGCTTCACCATTATCACTGTTGAAGCTATTACTGGCAAGCCTAGAACTGTTCGCCTCCTCACCCACTCCTCCCTTCCTCTGTTTGCCTTGCACACAATTGGTCGGGAGTGGGGTTCGTCGTCTCACCCGCATTCCTCCCCCACCTGCTACACTACGCGCCTTGCTGCCGATCGTCGCTTCGTTCCGCGAGGAAGGGGAATCCTGCGGTTTTTGGTTGAAGGCAGAAGCCAGAAGGATTTAGTTATCTAGCAGAGGTAACGGAGGCGTGTAACGGATATAACGGATATCCGTCCGAGGGAAGGAGGGGATTCGGCATTCGGCACGCCATGCAAGCAATCCCTCGCCAAAAAACCGGGTTTCTTAGAAAAATAAGGGGTTTAGCAACGAGGTAGTAAGTCAGAAACCGGATTTCTCGGCCCTGCGTGTAAGTTTGGGAAAAATGCCGATCGCGAGTTCGTGTTCGTTTTTTGTTAAAGATTTGTAAACTGTTAGGGAATGCTTTCTGCATCTAATATTTTTTCGAGGAGTCCCATGAAGCAACTTTTGATTGCTGAGCGCTTTTGCCTGATTGCCCACGTCTTGTCAATGGCTTTTGGATTGGCAGGGTTGCTGCTGATATTACCCCGTCCCGAATTGGTGATGAGTTTGCCACCAGCAGGGCAAACTCTATTCCAGTGGGGGATGGCTGGGGGTGGAGTAGTTTATATCATCTTTGGTGCTGCAGCGGTTGGTCTCTATTCCTTGCGGACGTTGGGTTTGGGTGCAACTCTGGGTTTTTTACTGCCTTCTGTGTTTTTGTCGTTGAGTAGCGAGTTGTTGGGAACGAGTACGGGTTTTCCCTTCGGCCACTACCACTATTTGAGCGGTTTGGGTTACAAAATTGCAGGGCTGGTGCCGTTTACAATTCCCCTGTCGTGGTTTTATCTGGGACTGGTTTCATACATAATTGCTCGCGCTGGAGTAGCTGGCGGTAAAGGTGAACTCAACTGGGTGCGCCAAATAGGGGCGATCGCCCTTGGTGCTTTGCTGCTAACAGCTTGGGATTTTGTATTAGATCCGGCGATGAGTCAAACTTCTGTGCCTTTTTGGGAGTTTGAGGAACTTGGGGCTTTCTTTGGGATGCCTTACCGCAATTTGGCTGGGTGGATGGGTACGGGGGCGCTATTTATGTCCTCTGCTGCTTTCTTCTGGAGAAAAATGCCGATTCAATTAGAGCGATCGGAATTGGGTTTGCCCTTAATTGTTTATTTGGTAAACTTTGCTTTCGGAGCAATTATCACTGTAACTTCCTTGGATTCTCGGTTCTGGTTCCCGACATCGCTAGCTGTGCTTCTGGGTGTAGTTCCGGCGATCGCGTTAAGCTGGATCGCTAAACCCCCTGCAGGTTACGTAACAGAAACAATGCCGTCTTTGGAGACATCTGCTGTCACGGCCCAAATTCCACCTCAGCCGGTGGGCGTTTTGCGGAAGTAAGTCGCGATCGAGCAACCCCGGCTGATTTAGCAAAAATTTACACTAAATTTTGAGCTAGTTTAAAAACCCGGTTTCTTGTAGAAACCGGGTTTTTCAGCGGCGATATTTTCATGTCCAATTCCTGTAATATGTTTGAGGCCAAAATTTTATTAAATTTTTTAAATTGATACCAGTTACAAAAAAAATGAACTGTAAATAAGCTCCCAACCCCTATCCCGTAAGTCATATCGTTTCCGGTTGCATCGGAATGATTTAACCGCAGAGGGCGCTCTTAACGCAGAGGGAGAGAATACAGAGATGAATAATTCCGATGCTACCGGATTTGATATCATATCATGTCCGGTCGATTACCCTTCATCAGGTAGGGGCTGGTAAACCTGCCAATATCTGCCAATAATTGACAATCTCAAAAACCCGCCCGGCCGGGATATTATGGTCAATCGATCGGAAATGATATCATTCCCAATTCTTCAATTCTTCAATAGTATGGTTTTCTCGATCGCCCCTCACCTGTTCCCCCAACCCCTGACAAGTATCATCCCTGTCGCACTCCTGCTGCTGCAATTGCCCGCCGCCGCAATTCTCCTGTCGCGTTTGATTAAAGGCCCATCGCGCATCCCGCCCCTGGATCCCGATTCGCCGACGCTGGATATGTTGGGTGCTTGTACTGCGGTGGTACCGACTTTGAACGAAGCCGATCGAATTTCCCCTTGTTTGGAAGGATTAAGCCACCAAAGTTACGAACTCCGAGAAGTGATTGTGGTGGACAGCTATTCCGTAGACGGAACCGGAGATTTAGTCAAAGCAGCAGCACAAAAAGACCCCCGGTTTCGCTTGATTAACGACGATCCGCTGCCGGCGGGTTGGGTAGGGCGTCCCTGGGCTTTGCACACGGGTTTTTTGGCAAGTTCCCAGAAGTGCGAGTGGATTTTGGGGATAGATGCGGATACTGTGCCGCATCCGGGTTTGATTGCGAGTTTGCTGAAGACGGCGGCGGCCCGAAATTACGATTTGATTTCGCTGTCGCCGCAGTTTATCCTCAAGTATCCGGGGGAGTTGTGGCTGCAACCTGCTTTGTTAATGACTTTGGTTTATCGGTTCGGGCCCACGGGCACTGGCGGGGATGTGCCGGAACGGGTGATGGCGAACGGTCAGTGTTTCTTGTGTAAGCGCGATGTTTTGGTGGCATTGGGGGGCTATGAAGTCGCGAGGGGTTCGTTTTGCGATGATGTGACTTTGGCTCGCTATGCGGCTGCTAAGGGCTTTAAGGTGGGATTTTTGGATGGGGCTAAGGTGTTGAAGGTGCGGATGTATGAGGGGGCGATCGAGACTTGGAATGAATGGGGTCGATCGCTCGATTTGAAAGATGCTGCTTCTGCCGGTCAAATTTGGGGCGATTTGTGGCTGTTGCTGGCGGTTCAAGGTTTGCCGGTGCCGATTGTGTTGTGCTATTTGTTGTTTGGTTCGCTGCCGCCGGTTGGTATATTTCCGCACTTTTGGCTGTTGGGATTGAATGTATTTTTGGTGGCAGTGCGTGAGGCTTTGTGTTTGGCGATCGCACCTTCCTACGATACAACTGGGGCATCGGGTAAATGGCTGTTTTGGCTGTCACCATTAGCCGATCCGTTGGCGTTTTTGCGAATTCTCATTTCTGCTTTAAATCAGCCTACTCAGTGGCGCGGCCGAAAGTATGAATAATATCATGTCCGGTCGATTACCCTGATTCCTGTAGGGGCGGGTTCACCAATAATATTTGTCAAAAATGGACAATCTCAAAAACCCGCCCCGGCAATTGTATTATGGGCGATCGATCGGACACGATATAATCGTTAAATTTTTGCTAAGCTGCTGTACATCTAATTCGACAGTCAATTTTTCTACAATTCTTGTGGGACGGGCATCTTGCCCGTCTCTGTATTCAATTTAGATGCGTAGCAGCTTACACCTTTTTAAATTAGTAGAAGTGCGATCGTCCTTTTGTATCGGATGGGCGATCGTACTTTTCATTTTTCCCTAAATCAACAGGAAATTAGCCGATGTAATCGCATTTGCACTCACTCCAATTATCACACCTAACTCCTCTCCTGTCAAGATATTCTTGATGATAGTTCCCTGATTATTTTGAGTAATTGCTAACTGACCAAAGCTCAAACCTCCGCTTAATCCTATCAAATCTTGACCGCTTGTAAAATCCGCAATAACATCA